>CALXXB010000029.1 GCA_944392525.1 uncultured Clostridia bacterium
AATAGAATGTCGCTGTTGTTGTTCCTGAATATATTGCATAATATGTTGTATTTCCACTTATTGTTACAGTTTCTCCTTGGTTTACTGCTACTGAGGCATTTCCATCATCTGTTCCTGACCATCCTTTTGCTGTATACGTTGTTCCATTTTTACTTGTGTTACTTATTGCTGGTGCTACTATTTTTCCTTGGGTTTCTGTATTGTATATTGTTGTTGTTCTAGTCGTACTTGATGTACTTGTTCCTGTCCAATATTTGAATGTTCCTACTATATCCTTTTTATATATTGCATATAATGTTATATCTTGACTTCCCATTGTTAATGAGTCTATTCCTTTTTCCGCATTTCTATCTTTATTCCATCCTACAAATTGATAACCAGTTTTATTTGCTGTTACTGTTAAATCTATGCTTTTTCCTTCCTCTAGCTTTTCACTTGTTTTACTTGCTCTATTTCCACCATTGGCACTATAATTATACGTTACTGTATGTTCTGCTACCACAGGTTCTTCCGGATCTGGATCTGTTGGTTCTTCTTTATCTACATAATTGTCTAATTTTCCTTCTATTACATAACTTGGTGGTTTTGTTTTTATCTCTCCTGTTTCTCTATTCACATCACTTGCTTCATCTATTATATCTTTTATTATTAGCTCATCTATTACATCATCTAATGTAGGATTTGTATGCTTATTTTCTGCATCTATTATAGCTGAGTCTATCTTTTCTTCCCATTGCGCTCTTTCTGTTTCTGCTTTTGCATCTTGTGTTTGATTTATTATGCCATTATCTCCTGTAATTGCGCCTATAGTTATTCCTGCTAATATTAGCAAAACTATTATAGTTACAACTAAAGCAACAAGTGTAACTCCTTTTTCTTTTTTAAAAACTCCCATTTTATATACCTCTTCTTCATTTTTTCTCATGTTCTTATACATTTATGTTCCTACTATGTTTACGCCTACTATTATTATAATTTTATAATTTTGTTGTATATTTGTCAATATATTTTAGCCAGACTTTGTATGTTTATACATAGTATGCTTTTTCCTAGTTGTTGCAGACTTTTTTTCATGTTAATATCTTTTAGAGGTGAGCGTATGGAAGACTGGGGAGAAGTAAATTTAGAATTAGACAAATTTTTAAAAGAACATCATATTAGTCGTTCTAGTTTATCTAGAAATGCTCAAATACATTATGGTCAATTATTAAAATATTGTAGGAATGATATGCAAAAAGTTGATTTAAACTTATTAGCTAGAATATGTAAAACTATTAATTGTGAAATAGGAGATATAATAAAATATACTCCACCAGAAAATAATAATTAATTATTAATTATTATTTTTCATTTTGAATTTACCTGTAAAAAAAGGTTAGAAAACATTTATATTTTCTAACCTTTTTGTTTTACTATATTTATATTATTTCATAAGCAAGTTAAATTAGTTCTTTTACAAATATATTATCTTTTTCTTCTTCTTACTTGCCATACAATAATTCCTGCTACAATTATTAAGATTGGAACAACAAATATAATTGCCATTATTATATTATTTTGTTGTTCTGTTACTGTATAAGAAACTTGATCTCCATTTTTTCTAATCGTTATTGTGTCTTCTCTTTCATTCAAGTATGAAACTGCGTTTAAAATCATATCTGCATTATTATATAAAGATACTGTATACATTGTATATCCATTAATTTGTACAGGCATATCCATTGCAAATAATTCATTTGAGAATATTATTAATTTTGATGTTGTATTGTCATCTATAGTTTTCGTAGCTATTGCTGCTACTGTACATTTCTCTTCTTCTCCATCGTTTGAAGTTCTTGTTGCTGAAGTTTGTGTTACATCTGTCCTTACAAATGCAGATTCACTAGTTTGAGCTAAAACTTCATATTTTACGCCCAAATCTTCCAATTTATCTTCATCAAAAGTAATCTTTCCTGCATCAGTAAGGCATAAATTCATAGACATATTTAGTTTTTGAGTTAAACTTGTAGATTGTGTAGGTTCTATTATGAAATCAGGATAGCCTGACAACATATTTGCAGAGTCTCCTTCAAATACTACTCCATTTGAAATACTTACTCCGTATTCATCTAATACTGTTTGGAAATTAGTTAGATTTACACCTGTTATATTAGGTCCACACATTAATAGAAGTTTTCCTCCATCTTTAATGTAACTTATTAAATTGTCTCTTTCTTGTTCTGTTATATCTTCCCCTAATGTTGGAATTACTAGGCAATCACAATCTTCAGGAATTCCTCCATTTGCAAAAATATCAACGGTGTCAACTTCATTCGCTTCATTTTTCATTTCCTGCATTATACTAGAAAAATAATTAACATCATATGCTAAATGATTAGACATAAAGTAAACTTTAGGTTTTTCATCTGTCGTTACATCTAAGATCGCATTTGTAATTGCTTCTTCCGTCTTATCTACTGATTGATATGTTGAATAATCTATTGTGTACATATCATATTCAGTAACTTCTTTTTCTTTATCTCCACAAGATACTAAAACCAAGCTATCAGTTGACTCTAAAGAATATTTTGTCATCAAATCTGTTCTTGAAGATAAATCATCTATTCTCTCTAATTTTATATTATCATTTAAAAGTGTATATTTTTCCATAAAATTGATAAAAGATGGATTATTTCCGTAATTAATCAAAGTTATCGTTACTTCTTTATCTAAATTTCCCAGCTTATCTCTACTTTCATCTGAAAGTGAGTTTAGCTTCTCTTGAGTACAATCTATATCTGGTAAAACTACATTTTCTAATAGTACATTTACACCAATATATATTAAAATTATTATAGCTACTAAAATAAGTGTTTTTGTTCCATCAACTAGCCACTTTCTTTTCAAAATTTCTCCCAATTTTTTAAAGAATCTCTTTATTTTTCCTGGCTTCTTATCTTTTTCTTTTTTAATTACAGCATGAGTATTTTTCTCGTCTTTGCTTTTATCTTTGATGTTTCCTTTATCCTTTTTTTCCACTCTTTTCATCTCCTTACTTAACTAATTTTCTTCTTTGCATAACTATTATTGTCAAACTTATAAATACTACACTAAATAATAATAAACTTATTATATTTTCTATTGATATTACACCTTGTGTAAAACTTGTATAATAGTTCATTAATGCAAATCCAGAAAACATATTACTTATATCTGTTATAAATAGTGAAATAATTAAAAATGCAACAGTAATTACTCCAGCTATTACTTGGTTTTCTGTTAAACTAGAAGCAAAAATTCCAAAAGATAGTGCAGCTACACTAATTAGTATAAATCCTAACATTGAAACTAATGTTGTTACTAAGTTTGGCTCTCCAAAAAACATTACAATAAAGAAAAACATAAATGATATTAATAATGTTATAACTATAACAGATAATGCTGCTAACAATTTTCCAAGAACTATCTTAAACATACCTGTTGGGGAAGTTAATAACAATTGTTCTGTTCCATTTTTTCTTTCCTCTGCGAATGTTCTCATTGTTAATATTGGCACTATTATTATTAACCCATATAAAGCTGTATAAGCATATAACACACTTAAATCTACACTTCCTGATGGTAATACTGTTAAATAAAAGAATACGCTAAAACATAATAAGAATATTCCTATAACTACATATCCTATTGGAGAAAAGAAGTAACTTTTCAATTCTTTCTTTATTACCGCTAACATTATTTATTACCTCCTTCTATTATTTTCATGAAAGCATCTTCTAGAGTACTATCTGCTTTTTTCATTTCAAATATTGTTATATTTTCTTTAGCAAGTTCTGTAAACAATATTTTTCTTAAGTCTACTCCTTCTTTTGACTCTATCATATATTGCTTTGTTCCATCTTCATTTTTCTCTACTAATTCTAGTTTTTGAATTCCTTCTATCTTATCTTTAATTCCATCCATCTTATTATCTAGATCTTCTACTGTTACATAGATACAATTTTTATTAGAAACCTTATTTTCTAGATTTTCTGGTGTATCTATAGCAACTAATTTTCCTTTATTTATAATAATAACCTTATTACATACCTGACTTACTTCTGATAATATATGTGAACTTAATATAACTGTATGTGTTTTTCCAAGCTCCTTAATTAAGTTTCTTATTTCTGTTATTTGCTTAGGATCTAAACCTACTGTTGGCTCATCTAATATTAATATTTTAGGTTCTCCAACTAATGCTCCTGCCATTGCTACTCTTTGTTTATATCCTCTAGACAAATTTCTAATTAATTTCTTTTGGACATCTTTTAGTCCCGTTTGCTCAATAATTTTTTGAACTTTTTCCTTTCTCGTTTTTCTTTCTACTTTTTTTAGTTCTGCCATATAAGTTACAAACTCTTTTACTGTCAAGTCGGTATAAAGAGGTACTCCCTCTGGCATATAGCCAATTTCCTTTTTTGCTTTTTTAGGCTTTTTTAACATGTTGTATCCATCAATAATAATTTCACCATTTGTTTGTTCTATATAACCTGTTAGCATGTTCATTGTCGTACTTTTACCAGCACCATTTGGTCCAAGCAAACCAACAATTTCGCCTTCATTAATTGTGAAACTAATATTATCTACGGCTACAAACTTTCCATACTTTTTTGTAACATTTTTAACCTCTATCACAAAAAATTCCTCCTTTTCTTTCTCATATTAATCGATTATAATATTATCATTTAATTTTTTTAAAGTAAAGCAATTCACAAAAATTTCACATTACGGAAACCAAGTATCCGTAAACTTTGAGCGTCTATTATGGATAAGAATAGCATATGTATAATTAAGAGGTGTTTTTGTTTATGGAGCTTATTTATACATTTTTTGTTAGTTTTTTTCTTGTTTTTCTATCTGAACTTGGAGATAAGACTCAACTTTTAGTATTATCTTTTTCTACCAAAGATAGAGCTAAAAATATCTTACTAGGTGTTGCTATTGGTACTTTCTTTAGTCATGGTATAGCAATTCTTTTTGGTAGTAAACTTGGTTCTTTAGGTGATGAAAATTTTAGGTTTTATCTAGAAGTCTTCACATATATATCTTTTCTTTTATTTGGTATTTGTGGATTTATACCTGAAAAAGAAACAAATTCTAATGATACTAAATCATCCTTTCTACAAAAAATAACTAATATTAGAATAAATTATATTTTTATAATAGCAATTAGTATTATTGTTGGCGAACTTGGAGACAAAACATTTCTTGCTTCACTTGGTCTAGGAGTTAAATACCCTGCTTGTAAAATTTCTCTAATTCTAGGCTCTATTATGGGTATGGTTACTAGCAATTCTTTTGCTCTTTTCTTTGGAAGATTTTTAGGAAGTAAATTTAATCCGAAATTTGTAAGAATCTTATCAAATATATTATTTCTACTTTTTGGAGTTGTTGGGCTTATAACTTTATTATTTTAGTCAAAAAAACATTTTTTTACTTTAAACTTATTGACACCTATGTTTTTTTGTGCTATTATATAAATTGTCAGCTGAAATGGGTCAGTAGCTCAGGTGGATAGAGCACAGGCCTTCTAAGCCTGGTGTCGGGGGTTCGAATCCCTCCTGGCTCACCAAAAGCATTGATACTGTAAGAGTTTTCAAAATATAACTCTTACAGTATTTTTTATTTTCTCGACTTAGTTTTTTATTATATTGAAATATTAAAGGTATTTTTTCTTATTATGCTACTTCTTATTAATACAATTTCTTAATCTTTTGTTATATATTATTAATCACTTTTATTCTTACTTTTTATATCTTCATATATTCTTCTGTTTGACAACTACTATTCTCTAAAGTATAATATGATTAAATTATTTTTGTGGAGGCAAAGTATGATATTAAAAGATGTTTTAAAAGGGATAAATATTATTGAACATAAAGGAAATTTAGATATTGATATAACAAACATATCATCAGATTCTAGGTTAATTAAGGAAAATGGATTGTTTTTTGCAATTACAGGATATGTACTAAAAGGAACAGATTTTATAGAGGGGGCTATTAAAAACGGAGCTACTGCTGTTGTTGTTGAACCAGATGTAGATTTAAACTCTTTAGATTATCCAAATGTTACTTTTATAAAATTAGATTATATTAGAAGAAATTTAGCATTATGTAGCTGTAATTTATATGATAATCCATCTAAAAAACTAAAACTAATAGGAGTTACAGGAACGAAAGGGAAAACCACTTCAACTTATATGATAAAAGGAATACTTGAAAAACATGGATATAAAGTTGGTTTAATTGGAAGTATTGCAACATATATTGGAGATAAACAAATAGAAATAAATGATAGAACAACAGGTGAAAGTTACAAAATCCAAGAAACTTTAGCTTTAATGGTAAAAGAAAATGTTGATGTTGTTGTTCTAGAGGTTTCTTCACAAGCTATGAAACTTGATAGAGTTGTTGGATGTGATTTTGATATAACTCTATTTACAAATTTAAGTGAAGACCATATA
The DNA here is from genome assembly GCA_944392525.1 of uncultured Clostridia bacterium. The sequence continues at coordinate 6,488 of CALXXB010000029.1, forward strand.
AGTCCTAAAGAACACCCTACAATGGAAGATTACTTCCAAGCAAAACTTTCTTTATTAAAAATATCACCTACATGTGTTGTTAACTTAGATAATGAATATACAAAAAAAATACCTGAATTATTACCAGACAAGAAAATTATAACATTTAGTACAGAAACACAAGCTGATGTCATGGCAAAAGATTTTAAATATACTAATTCATCTGTTTCATTTACATTAATTACAGATGAATATGAAAAAGAAATTGAAGTTTCTATCCCAGGAAAATATATGGGATACAATGCTCTAGGTGCTATTGCCGTAAGTAAATATTTTAATGTATCTTATGAAAACATAAAAGAAGCTTTAAGTAATATTAGTGTATTTGGTAGAAGTGAAATGGTCCCTAATAAATTAGGTTACAAAATCATGATAGATTATGCACACACTCCTGCAAGTCTAGAATCTATTTTAAAGACAGTAAAACCTTATACAAAAGGAAGAGTTATTTGCACTTGGGGAGTTGGTGGCGACAGAGACGCAAAGAAACGTCCTATTATGGGAGAAATCTCTGGTCGTCTTGCTGATTTCACAATACTTACTTGTGACCAAGCAAGAACAGAAGACCCAGCAAAAATAGCTGCTGAAATTGAAGTCGGGTTAAAAAAGACAGGTGGAAAATATAAAATCATAATAAACAGAACCGAAGCAATAAGATATGCAATTCATATGATGAACAAAGATGATATTTTAGTTTTGCCAGGACTTGGTAATGACTTATATATCGAATATATGGGAGTTAAATATCCTTATAATGAACGTATAGTAATTGCAGATATAATAGATGAAATGATAAAAGAACAAAAAGCTGGATAAATCCAGCTTTTATTTTTTACTTTCTTTTTTCTATTTTTACAATTCTATTATTCCATCAAATACTTTAGTCGCAATTCCCTGCATATATACAAAGTTAGTCTTTTTCTCCCAGTTAATGTATAACTCTCCCCCTCTTAATAGTACTTTTACTTTTCTATTTATTAAGCTTTGATTGCTACCAGCTACAACAGCAGCACATGCTCCTGTACCACAGGCGTAAGTTTCTTTAGAACCTCTCTCCCATACTCTCATTTTTATTAAATTTCTATCAAGAATTTGCACGAACTCTACATTAGTTTTGTTTGGAAAATTATGATTATTTTCAATTAAAGGTCCATACTTTTCAATATTTACTCTATCTATATCTCTTACAAAAATCACTCCATGTGGATTTCCCATAGATACTTTATTTATATAAAATAATTGATTTGAAATATTTAATCTAAGTACTCCTTCTATTTTTGGTACTCCCATATTTACTCTATATTCCTCTACAATTCCTTCTTTATTTTTTACAAACTCTACTTCTTTTATCCCTGCTAGTGTTTCTACACTTATCTTATTTTTTACAGTCATCTTATTATCATATATGTATTTTGCAAAACACCTAATTCCATTACCACACATTTCCGCTTCTGTTCCATCCTTATTGAAAATTCTCATTTTAAAATCTGCTTTACTACTACTTTCTATTAAAATAATTCCATCTGAAGCCACTCCAAAATGTTCTTTACTAAGGTATCTCGCAACTTTAGGTAACTTATCATCTAACAACAATGGATACTTATTTTTAATCCTATCTATAAAAATATAATCATTTCCAAGTCCATGCATTTTTGTAAATAATACTTTCATAGTGTCCTCCTTCTTTGTTACTATATTATTCAGAAATACATGAATTTGTGATCTTAATTATAAATTTTATTTATATTATTAATTTTTCATTAATAGTATTTCATTACTTGTCCTTTTATTATATAATATCTTTGAAGAAGGTGATTACCTATGAAATTATTTAAAAAGATACTTATAATTTTACTTGTTTTAATTATAGTTGCAGGAACCATCTGCTTTATTATAGGATACAGTACATATTCCAAAGCATTAGATGAAAAACCTTTAATTACTAGAATAAAAGAAATTGAAAACAGTAATAATTTCGTTCCATTTAGTGAACTACCTAAGAACTATTTAAATGCAGTTGTAGCTGTTGAAGACCATAGATTTTACGACCACGGTCCCATTGATTTAATAGCAATAGCAAGGGCTATTTGGGTAAATGTAACCAACTGGGAATTAAGAGAAGGCGGAAGTACAATAACTCAACAACTTGCGAAAAATGTAGTTTTATCACAAGAAGAAACTGCTTCTAGAAAACTTGGTGAAATTATTGCTGCATTTGATATAGAAAAAAATTATTCTAAAGACGAAATATTAGCATTGTACGTTAATACTTGTTATTTTGGCGATGGTTATTATGGTATATATGAAGCAAGTATGGGATATTATAATAAAGAACCTAAAGATTTAAATTTAGATGAAGCATCTATGCTAGCTGGTGTTCCTAACGCTCCTTCTGTATATGCTCCAACAGTTAATCCCGACTTAGCAAAAAAAAGACAAGAACATGTACTTGAAAAGATGGTAGAATATGGTTATATAACACAAGAAGAGGCTAATTCAATTTAAGCCTCTTCTCTTTTTTTATCCCATTCCATTACATACTCTTTTTCATTTGTATCCTCATCTATTTGTATTTTTTTATTTACAAAACCAAGTGATGCATAAAATAACATTGCATCTACATTTTTTTCATAAACTTGTAATTCTAGTTTATCATATTTATCTTTTACAAAGTTTATTAGCTTTCTTCCTATTCCTTGTCTTCTATACTCTTTTCTGACAAAAAGGGCTCCTATAAAATTATTATTTAGCAAACTAATAAAGCCTTTTATTGTATCATTTTCCACGTACACATATGTTTCTGCCCTTTTCAAATACTCATCTTTTACTTTGTTGAAATTTAATAACCAATAGTCTTTATCAATAAAACTATGTGCTTCAAAATTTCCTTTAGTCCATATAGTCATAACCTTTACTGTATCTTCTTCTCTAAACTTTCTTATCATATGTTCTTACTCCTTCTACTTTATAACTATCCCCAACAATTTAGACAAGTCTAATGCTTGCATATTATTTACTATCATACCTTTTATATCTTCTAATCCTACTATTATTCCTCCTATATTACAAGTTCTAAAATCTATATTTTTTAAATTGGTTCTAAATAATTGGCTGTTTTCAAAATCATTTTCTTTAAAATTTACATTTTTTAACTTAACTTCACTTATACTACTATTTTGCAGATTAGTTTTATTTATTATAGTATTTTTTAAAACAGATAAATTTAAATTTATATATTTTAAATTGCATTCTTCTATTTTTATATCATATAAACTACTTTCTGTAAAATCACAACCTATTAATTTACAATTTTTAAATGTTACTCTTACAAAACTTGTTCCTACAAATTTACTATTTGAAAAATCACAATTTTGAAACTCTATATTACTAAAGCTTGAGCTCTCGAAATTAGAATCTGTGATTTTACAATTTTTAAAGCTACATTTATTAATATCTGCACCTTGCAGCTCTATATCTTTTTCATCCACGCTAGAAAATTCATAATTTCTTACTTCTTCTAAATCTTTACAAATCTCATAAAACTTATTCTCTTCCATTTTAAACCTCTAATTTTTTCTATATTCTAATATATCTCCCGGTGTACAATTTAATTCTTTACAAATTGCATCTAAAGTGGAAAATCTAATAGCTTTACCTTTATTTGTTTTTAATATAGATAAATTAGCAGGAGTTATACCAACTTTTTCAGCAAGCTCTTGTGAACTCATTTTTCTTTTAGCTAACATTACATCTAAATTAACAATAATTGCCATAGTTTTCCTCCTTTATATAGTTAAATCATTCTCTTCTTTATATTTTATCGCTTTTTTATAAATCTCTGATAATACTATTAGACCTACTCCAAAGATTAAAAATACTAATGTTATTACATATGTAAGTAACATATATATAATTATCCAACTTTCATCTTCAGAACTAAAGAACAACATTATACTATTTATTAAATACATAAGTCCCATTATAATTGATGATATATAACTTACCCTTAATCTTTTCAAATTTTGTTTATCAAATATATCATTATTTTCTAAGCTTCTAAATATTCCTATAAACTGAACTATTAAAATAGCCGCAGGCCAACTTGATAAATATAATATAATTAAGCTCCTTAAAGTATTTGTTGTATTAAAAAAACTAAAATCTTTAATTACAACTATTCCACCCATGATTACTACAACTAAACATATTGTTAATAATATCCATAAAAATATTTTTATTACTGTAGCTAAACTTTTTTTACCTAATATCTTCATTTATTTTCTCCTTTAAGATTATTTTATTCATAATAATTTATTTCTATATTCTGGCTATCTAAAATTTCTTTGGCTTCTTTTTTAGATATGTTATATTCTTGCCAGTCCATTTTATCTAAATTTAAACTTTGTTTCTGTTCATATAAATATTTTTCTGTTCTTTTTACTATATATTCGTCATCTGATTTTAATAATCTTGTTATCTGAGTTGTTGCATCTGTTCCTAAATTGCATAGATAACTTATATCAAAATTACTATTTTTAGGGTTATTAAAATACCTATCTATATTTTTTTCTGCTATAAAGTTATCTATATTTATAAAGTTTAATAAAGCAAACATAAAACTAGCTATTATAATTCCACTTTTTAATATATCTATTTTCTTTCCTAATAAGTATATAATAATTGGTATTGAAATCAAAGCTTCACTTATTAAAACAAAATCAACAAATATTCTTAAATATGTATAACCATATGTTTCTTGGTATAAATTCATTCTATAAAATGCTGATACTATAATTATAAGTGTAAATAATATAATTAACAAGCTCATTATTTTATTATATATTTTTTGGCTTTTAGTTTTTTCAATCTTGTTTATATTTGCAACTATTAATATTACAAAGTTAATAAATGAAACAAACATTAATTGGGAAAAGCCTTGTCTTGCATAGCTTGAATAATCAAAGTTTGAATCATTACTTGTATTCATAAACAAATTCGTTATTTGTATAAAGCTAAATATTAAATAAATAATATTTAATATTGTAAGTATCATATTTATTGTTAAATTTTCAAATTTTAATGTTACTTTTGTATCTTCATCTTCTTTTGTAAACATAGTATTATCTTTAACTAAGTTAACAATAAATCCTCCACAAAGTAAAAATGTTATTAGTATTACACTTAATCTTGATAGAAGTTTTACAATTCCATCTAATGATAACACTTCACTTAGATTTAAAAATACCTTATCAAATATTCTTTCAAATACTTGATCTGCTGACATTAAAAGTATTAATACAACTAAAATAATTGGAATTGTAATTAATAATGACTTTCCTATCTTCTTTACTTTTTCTAAAGATTCATTATCTCTTTTATTTTCCGGAATTTTAAATGTGTCTATTACATCACTAACAGATTCAAACATTCCTCCAAGTACACATCCTATTTTCTTTAAAAAATTTGGCCATTTAATCTTTGGCTTACATAGATACACACACATTATTATACCTAATGCTACAATTACAAATATATTTAATATTTTAAATAGTTCATTATTGAATATGAAGTATGTGCTACTTAGTAAAATAATTGGTATTACAAATATAAGAGCTTTTTTATTTACTATTTTCTTGTTTTTACTTAATATATAAATTAAATATAATATGCAAGCAAGAACAAATATAAATACTGATATTCCTGGATCTCTATTCCAAAACAATATTGATTGTAATATGGCTAAAAAAGCACTTATCCCAATAATTATTCCCATATTTTTTCCTCCTTAATTTTCCATAAGTATAAATCATGTTTTATCTTTTGTCAATATTTTTTTATTGTTTTTCGATAATTTTTATTTTTAAAAAAGCAGTATGCCCTCAGCTAACGAAGACATACTACTTTCTATTCCCATATAATCTATGGAAATATGTCAAAGCACTATTGCTTTATGACAAGGATTGCTCCCAACTAACACGGTCGTAACCCTCTGGAGTCTTTTCGATTTCAAAGCCTTTCTGTTTAAGCTTCTTTTTAGCCTCGTAAGAAAGGGCTTTTACAGTGAAACCTGTCTTACCTTGCTTGATAGCTTTTGCAAGCTTCTTCTTAAGCTTCTTCCATTCTCCCTTCAGGTTCTTCTTCCGTGCCTCTTCGGACCTTTCCCTTGCCTCTTTAGCACTAAGCATTTGACAGCCTCCTAAAATCGTGCTTAGCGATACTTTATAATTATATTGCATTTTACATAATATGTCAAATTTAAAATAGAAAATGCAACTCAAATTAATCTTTTGAGTTGCTCTATTCTTTATCCTCATTCTTTGTTTTCTCTTCCATTTTTTCTAACTCTAGATTAGATAATTCTTTTGCTGAAAAATAATCACCATGACTAATGCACGAAACTATTAGTTTTAAAAAGTCAATATAATCTTCATCTCTTACCATTTTTTTACATACCTTCTTTTCTATTTTTTATATCAACTCATAATTCTTTTGTTTTTGGGTATAACTAATAGTGTACCTTATTAAAACAGATACTATCATATATGATACATAATTTCAAGTGTTTATATTAGTTTTTAGAAAAATTTTCCATATATTTTATTCCAAGTAAAAATGTGTTCAATATTTAAAACACGCTTGTTATACTATTGTTGATATTTCTAAGGTTTGGAGGCTTTAATATGGATTCTATTACAAAATCTGATATCGATAAACATTTTGGTAAAGTATTAAGAAGTTACCGTAAAAAAGCTAAAATTACACAAGAAGATTTAGCTGAACAATTAGGAATTTCTTTAAAATATATTTCTAGAATTGAAAATGGTAATAATGGTGTTAAAACTCAAAACTTGATACAATATATGAATATCTTAGGAGTTCCGCCAAATACCTTATATGGAAAATTTATGACTCATCCAAATGTAAAAAAAGATATGGAATTATATAACAAAATTACAGAATTATCTGATGAGGAAAAAGAATTTATTTCTTCAGTTATTGATTTGTTAAAAAATTTTAAATAAGTTTTTAATTATTTTAAATAAATTTTTCTTTCATTTTAATACCGCATGGGTAACCCATGCGGTACTTTATTGTTTTTAATATTATTTTTAATATTATTTTTATTATTCTTGCCAGAAAGCTTTATAAGTTTTGTATGCTGAATAAACGTCGAACTTACTTGTTACTTCATATGGAGCATGCATTGAAAGAACTGGAACACCACAGTCAATTACGTCTGCGCCTTTATTAGCTATAATATAAGCTATAGTTCCGCCTCCTCCTACATCAACTTTTCCTAATTCTGCAACCTGATATCTAATATTATGTTTTTCTAATACATTTCTTACCCAAGCAACATATTCAGCATTTGCATCAGAAGCCCCTGATTTTCCTCTAGAACCTGTATATTTGTTTAAACTAATACCTTTTCCAATATATCCTACATTTGTTTTGTCTGATACTGATGCATATAATGGATCAAAACCTGCATCAACATCTGATGATAACATTTTAGAAAAACAAAATACTTTTTCTAATAAGTTTGGTTTATTTACACCTAATTTATTTAATATTTCTGATATAAAGAAATCAAACATATGAGATTCCATACCTGTGTTACCCATACTTCCTATTTCCTCTTTATCTGATAAAATACATATTGCTGTATTCTTTACATTTTGAAGTTCCATCATAGCATGAAGTGAAGTATAAGCACACACTTTATCATCTTGACCATAAGCTGCAATCATACTTCCATCTAATCCTAGTGTTCTTGCTCTAAATGCTGGTACTAATTCTATTTCTGCACTTGTTAAATCCTCTTCTGTTACTCCATATTTTTGATTTAATATATTTAGTATATTTAGTTTTACACCTTCTGGAACTTTTTTGTCTCCATCTTTAAATGGAATACTTCCTATTAAAAGACTTAAATCTTCACCATCTATTCCATTCTTCAACTTTTTCTCCATTTGGTCTTGTGCCAAGTGTGGTAATAAATCTGTAATTGTAAATATTGGGTCATTTTCATCTTCCCCAATATCAATTTCTACTACTTCACCATTTGTTTTTACAATTACCCCATGCATACTAAGTGGTATTGTAGTCCATTGATATTTCTTTATTCCACCATAGTAATGTGTTTTAAAATAAGCTAATCCTCCATCTTCATATAAAGGATTTGGTTTTAAATCTAATCTTGGAGAATCTACATGTGAACCTATAATATGTAGTCCATTTTCAATTGGATTTTCTCCTATTATTGCAAGATACATACTCTTTTTTCTATTTATAAAATAAACCTTATCTCCTGGTTCTAATGTATCAAATGTCATTATATCTTTATATCCGTTAGCGTCTGCTAATTCTTTTGCTCTTTTTATAAATTCTCTTTCTGTTTTTGCTTTATTTAAAAAATCCATATAACTTTTTGATACTTCATTTATTTGTGTTTTTTCTTCTTCACTTGCTTCTTCCCATCCTGTACTTTGATTTCTAAATAATTTCTTCTTTAATTCTTCTCCCATAATTTACCTCCTTGTATTTATATTATTTAACTTATTACTTAGTATATCACTATAATTAATATTTTTCCATAATTTTTATAATTTATTCGCAAAAAATGGTTATACTACTTTTGAGGTGAATCTTATGAATTCTTTATGGCTATCAGATAATGAGATTTTTAAAAATATTGATTTGAATAACAGTCTAGATGAAGACTTTTCTACTGATATTTGTATAATTGGCGCTGGTATATTTGGTCTTACATGTGCCTATTACCTAACTAAGTTGGGCTTTAATGTAACCGTTTTAGAAAAATCTAATATTGCATCTAAGGCAACTGGTTATACTACTGGAAAAATTACTAGTCAACATGGTTTATTTTATGACTATTTAACCAATTCTTATAGTCAGAAATTTGCTAAAGATTATTTAGATGTAAATGAAGAAGCAATTCAAAATATAAAAAATATTGTTGATGAAGAAAATATTAATTGTGATTTTAAGTATCAAAACTCTTATGTATATACAACTAAAAAGTCCGAACTTTCTTTTATAAAAAAGGAATATAATGCTGTATCAAATCTAGGATATAATTGTGAACTTGTAACAAAAACAGGACTTCCATTTAATATTGTAGGGGCAATTTGTTTTAAGAACCAAGCCGAATTTCATCCTGTAAAATATCTAGCTGGACTATGTAAATGTATTACAGCAAGAAACGGTAAAATCTATATAAACTCTACCGCCGTAGATGTAAAAATGGAAGATAGCGATTATATAACATATGTAAATGGTCATGAAATAAAATCAAAATATGTTATTATTGCTACTCATTATCCTTTCATTAATTTTCCTGGTTTTTATTTTACAAAAATGTATCAGTCAACTTCTTACTTAATTGCAGTAGATACTAAAAAGACTCTATTTAAAGGTATGCATATATCTAGTAACGAACCTACTCTTTCTTTCAGAACTGCTCTATATAACAATAAAGAAATACTTTTAATTGGTGGAATGGATCATAAAACAGGTCACCCTAGTTCATACAAAGATACTTATGGGAAACTAGAAGAAGTCGCAAAAAAATATTATCCGGATTCTAACATTCTATTTAGATGGAATACTAGAGATTGCATCTCATTAGATAAATTACCTTATATTGGTCCTTTCTCTTCTAGTATGCCAAACATGTTTGTAGGAACAGGCTTTAAAAAATGGGGAATGACTTTATCTAATGTTGCAAGTAACATTATTGTAGATAAAATTTGCGGAAATTTAAATAAATATGAATATTTATTTAAATCTACTCGTTTAAAACCTATTAAAAATCATGATGAATTTAAAAATATGCTTGTTCAGTCTACTAATTCCCTTCTACTTGATAAATTAAAAAGGCCCAATATGTCTTTTGATGAGATTGAAAATAATTCTGGTAGTATTATTGAAGTTAACGGCGAAAAAGTAGGAATATATAAAGATAAAACTGGTAAGATTTATGCTGTGAACCCTATCTGTACTCATCTTGGTTGCCTTCTTTCTTGGAATGATATTGATAAAACTTGGGACTGTCCTTGTCATGGTTCTAGATTTAATTTTGATGGTACAAATTTATACGATCCTGCTTTTAAAAACTTAGACATTTATGATTTGTAAATTATTTGCTAAACTTGTTGACTTCTAGGATTTTTTTTGCTAAAATGCTTTTAGAATAAATCATATATTTATATGTTTATTTTTTGTTTATTGAACTAGATTTCTTCTAAATAAGTAAATCTAGTTCTATTTTTATTTAAAAATATACCATGTAAAACATTAAACTTTTTCGCCCTTTTTTTATCTATTTTTTCATTCTTTTATAAATTATATCATCATTCATATATCATTCATGCTTAACAATTCTATATACTATATGTTATAATTATTGTATTATGAAAAACAAAGAAAGATATAATCATTTAAACACTTATTATAAAAATAAATTTGGTGAGAGGACATTAAAAATTTGCATTGATGCAGGATTTACATGTCCTAATCGTGATGGAACTTTAAGCAATGCTGGCTGCATTTTCTGTAGTGGAAAAGGCTCAGGTGAATTAATAAAATTTTCTAATTTTGATATAACTAACCAAGTACAAAATTTTTTAAATAGCTACAGAGGGAAACGTGCAAACAAATTTATTGCATATTTTCAGAACTTTACAAATACATATGATTCTGTTCAAAATTTAAAATATAAATATGATTCTGCTTTAATTGACGATAGAATTATTGGATTATCTGTCTCAACAAGGCCTGATTGCATAACAGAAGAAATAGCAAATTTACTTGCTTCATATTCTGATGCATATAATGTCTCTGTTGAACTTGGATTACAAACTTCAAATGATAAAATTGGTAAATTAATTAATAGATGTTATTCTAGCTCTCAATTCACAAAAGCAGTAAATATTTTACGAAAAAATAATATTGAAGTAATAGTTCATATGATGATTTGTCTTCCAACTGAAACTTTTGACGATATAAAAAATACAGTAGAATTTATAAATAACCATGATATTCAAGGACTTAAAATACATTCTACTTATGTTGTAAAAAATACCGTTTTAGCTGATATGTATTATAATGATAAATACACGCCTATAACCTTAGAATATTATTTAGATAATTTAGCTTATGTTATATCACATTTAAGACCCGATATCATAATTCATAGAATTTCCGGAGATGCTCCAAAAGATTTATTAGTTGCTCCTGAGTGGAATATGCACAAAAAATGGGTATTAAATGGATTTGAAAAATTATTAGAAGAACAAGATTTATGGCAAGGAAAATATTATAAAAAATCCTAACTATATAAAAATAATTTTTATATATAAAAAACAGATGCTGTAATACTACATGCATCTGTCATTTTTTTGCTGGTCGAGGTGACAGGGTTCGAACCTGCGGCCTCATGGTCCCAAACCACGCGCGCTACCAACTGCGCCACACCTCGATTTATTTGGTATTTTATCTACCGCCCATATATAATAACACATTTTTATTTGGTTTGCAAGATTTTTTTGAAATTTTTTTAATAAATTTCTCTCTAAATATTGAAAAATTTACTATTTTACTATATAATAGTGAGGTAGCTGTAATATATGCGTCTGTAGTTTAGCTGGATAAAATGCGAGCCTACGAAGTTCGAGACCGGGGGTTCGAGTCCCTCCAGGCGCACCATTAAAAACTTTTTTAAAGTTTTTAATGTATATTACAAATACAATTTTCATAAAATATAAGAAATGCGTTTGAACAATACAAAGCTTTTAGAAGTTACTTACTAGAGAGCAAAGGTCTTAGGCTGGAAACCTTTGAAGGACAACCTAAAATGTGAAACATATTGGAGCATATTTAATAAAGTGGAAAATTTTATTTTAAATTTTCAAGCTGGGTGGCACCGCGGAAAAAGAGATTTCGTCCCTGCATTATAGGCAGGGACTTTTTGTATCCTTGCTACATAAAAAAGGAGGATTTTAAATGTCAGAGTACAAAGCACTTAAATGTGACGCATTACGTTTAGATAACGTAGGAGAAAAAGTAAAAATATCAGGATGGGTAGAAACAATAAGAGATTTAGGAGGATTAGTTTTCTTAGACATAAGAGATATGTATGGAATAACACAAGTTGTTACATCTGGTAAAGATGAAGATGTAGACTTTGCATCACATGTTCCAATTGAATCTGCAGTATCCGTATATGGAACTGTTAAAAAGCGTGATGAAGAAACTATTAATCCTAAATTAGTAACAGGTTTAGTAGAAATTAAGATTGAAAAAATTGAAATATTAGGTAAAAGAACTTTAAACTTACCTTTCGAAATAAACAGTAATCAAGATATAAGAGAAGACTTAAGATTACAATATAGATATTTAGACTTAAGAAATGAAAAGTTAAAAAATAATTTAATATTACGTGCAAAAATATTACAATTTTTAAGAAATCAAATGATAGAAAGAAACTTCTTAGAGGTACAAACACCTATACTTACTAGTTCATCACCAGAAGGAGCAAGGGATTATCTAGTTCCAAGTAGACTTCATCCTGAAAAATTCTATGCATTACCACAAGCTCCACAACAATTTAAACAATTATTAATGGTTGCTGGTATTGATAAATATTTCCAAATAGCACCATGTTTCAGAGACGAAGACGCTAGGGCTGATAGAACTCCAGGAGAATTTTATCAATTAGATATGGAAATGAGCTTTGCCACACAAGAAGATGTATTATCTAGTATAGAACCAGTAATATACAACTTATTTAAAGAATTTTCTGATAAAGAAATAAATGCTTGTCCATTCCCTAGATTAAAATACAAGGATGTTATGCTAAAATATGGAACAGACAAGCCTGATTTAAGAAATCCATTAGAGATTGTAGATGTTACTGATATATTTGAACATTTAGAGCTAAGAGCATTTAAAAATATGATAGTTCGTGTAATTGCAACACATGATGTCGGAGATAAACCAAGATCTTTCTTTGAAGACATGACAAACTTTGCAATTAAAGAGTTAAAAGCAAAAGGATTAGCTTGGCTAAGAATATTAGACGATGGAACTTTCCAAGGACCTATTGCTAAATTTATAACAGATGAAGCTAGAATTGAAATGCAAAAAAGAACAAATTCAAAACCTGGAGATTGTATTTTCTTTGTTGCAGAAGTTCCTGGTGTAGTTGAAAAATTAGCAGGACAAGTAAGAGATGAATTAGGAAAAAGATTAGAATTAATTGATAATAATCGTTTTGAGTTTTGTTGGATTGTTGACTTCCCTATGTTTGAAGATAATGATGGAAAGCTTTCATTTAGCCATAATCCATTCTCTATGCCACAAGGTGGACTAGAAGCTTTAGAAACTCAAGACCCATTGGAAATACTTGCATATCAATATGATATGGTATGTAATGGTGTTGAAATTGCTTCTGGTGCTGTTAGAAATCATGACATTGAAGTAATGATTAAAGCATTTTCAATGGCAGGATATACAGAAGAAGAAGT
>CALXXB010000030.1 GCA_944392525.1 uncultured Clostridia bacterium
TTGAGGCTCTGCTTGTAACATAGCCTTTTAGGCGTTATGAGTAAAATACCTCCGGCTAAGCCGGAGGATTTTTATTTTTAAAAGAATAATTGAATTTAAAATATATAAAAGATAAAAGCAAAAATAGAAAAGGCAGGAAATCAAATCCTGCCTTTATGTATAATAAAAGCAAAACATAACTTCCTACCTAAAATAATAGCTTAAACTAAAACTATTTCATATTTCTTTCAGCTTCTTCTATCATCTTTTTAACCATTTGTCCACCTATTTTACCAGCGTCTCTAGCTGAAATGTCTCCATTATATCCGTCTTTTAAGTTAACACCAACTTCACTAGCTACTTCATATTTGAATTTATCTAAAGCAGTCATAGCTTCTGGTACTAATTTTTTGTTTGAAGAGTTTGCCATTGTTTTTTCACCTCCTGTAATATTACAACTAGAAAAAACCATTGCTTTTTCTAATACTATCATTCTCAAAAAAACTAAAAAATAAACAGGAAATTTTTACAAAAAAATTATTGCTTTTTAAAAATTTTATTTATATAATACAGTTTGTTGAAAAAGGAGTAGAAATATGTATAAATTAGTTGCAATAGATTTAGATGGAACAATGCTAGATAGTTATGGAATGGTAACCGAAAATACAAAAAATACAATAAAAAAAGTAGAAGAACAAGGAGTAGAAGTAGTAATAGCATCAGGAAGACCTATTGATTCTATAAAAACAATTGCAAGAGAAATTGAAAGCAAAAATTATTTTATTGCAGGAAATGGTGCTATTGTTTATGATGTGAAAAAAGACGAAATAATATACGAAAAAACAATGTCAAAAGAAAAAGTTTTGGAAATAATAAAAATTTGTGAAGAAAATAGTATTTCATATAATGTATATACAGAACAAGAAATTTTAGCTACTAGTTTAAAATATAATGTTTTGTATTATCATAAAGAAAATCTAAAAAAAGAAGAGAGCCAAAGAACAAAAATAAATATTGTAAATGATATGTATGAATATATAAAAAATAAAGAAGATGCAAGATTTTTAAAAATAACAATATGTGATGAAAGCAAATCTGTATTTAATTCTATAATTAGAAAATTAAAAGAGATAAATAATATAGAAATTTTAGATGTATCACATATGGCAAGAAAAACAATAGTACAAGGAACAGAAGAATATCCAGTGTCTTATTATTATACAGAAATATCAACAAATGATGTAGATAAGTGGAATGCAATCGAATTTTTAATTGAAAAATTAAACATAAAAAAAGAAGAAGTAATGGCTATAGGAGATAATGCAAATGATAAAATGATGATAGAAAAATCAGGGCTAGGAATTGCAATGAAACAAAGCGCACCAAATATTATAGACGTTGCAGATGAAGTGACAGAGGGCAATAACGAAGATGGTGTAGCAAAAATATTACAAAAATATTACAAAAATATTAACTTTTAGTAACAGTTATATAATTCCATTGATTTTGGAAAGCGTTTGAGTTAAAATAAAATAGATGATTATTTTGTAGAAAATACAATAAAAATATATTTTAAGGGAGGAATTTGTCATGGCAACAAATCCAATGCAAAGAAAAGCAAGAAATTCATTTTTATTAGGAATGCTAGTAATGCTAATAATAGCAGGTGTTATTATAGCATTTTTAGTTATGCAATTAATGAGTAGAATTCAAGAAGAAAGGGCAAGTCTATCAAACATGGTAAATGCTTATGTCCTAAATCAAGATGTAAAATCAGGACAAGTAATTACAAATGATATGTTGACATTAACACAAGTTGATAGAACTTTAGTGCCAAGTAATGCAACAAGTGATTTAACTATATTAGATAATTACGCATTACAAGATAAAGAAGGAAATCAAATTTCAACACAATATGATAATCAAGGTAATGCGACTATGTATATAACAATAGATAACAGTAGATATCAAGTGCAACAAGAAGAAACTACAGGTAATTATTATATTGAAAGAAATGGACAAACAGAATATCTAGAATTAGATAGTGTTCCAATTGTTGCTAAAGTTAATATGAATGCAAATACATTAATCACAACAGATTTAATCAGCAGAGGAGATAGCGTAGTACAAGACGATGTGAGAAAACAAGAATACAATGTTGTTATATTACCAATTGACTTAACAACAGGAGATTATATTGATATAAGATTAATGCTACCAAATGGACAAGACTTTATAGTTGTATCTAAGAAAGAAGTAGAAATTCCAATAATAGGTGGAGTTGATTCTGAGGATACAATATGGGTAAATTTATCTGAAGACGAAATCTTACATATGAGCTCAGCTATAATGGATGCAGCAAGCGTTACTGGAGCAAAATTATATGCAACTAAATATACAGAACCAGGAATGCAAAATGCAGCAACACCAACATATATCGTTAGTGCAGAAAACTCACAATTATTACAAAGAGATCCAAACGTATTACAAAGTGCAATGAATGCTATAGTAGAAAGATATAATGCTGTTGATGGTACGAACTTAAGAAACAATTACATAAATAGTGCAATAGAAAGCCAAGGAGATCAAGCAGAAACAAACTTACAGACAAACATTCAAGACAGTATAACAAGATCTCAAGAATCAAGACAAGATTATTTAGACTCATTATCAGCACCAGCAACAACAACTACAACAACTGCACAATAAAATAAAAAAAGGAGAGAAAAACTTTATGAAAAGAATAGGGTTTATAGGAGGTTATGATAAAACAGATTTAATTATATATATAGCAAAGATATTAACTGTGTTAGGCAATAGAGTACTAGTGGTTGATGCTACTGTAAGCCAGAAAGCAAGATATGTTGTACCTGTTATAAACCCTACACTAATGTATGTAACAGAATATGAAGATATTGATATAGCTGTAGGGTTTAATCATGAAGAAGATATAAAGAATTATTTAGGAGTTTCAGGGGAACTAGATACAGAATATGACATAATACTTGTAGATACAGATAACACAAATGGATTTCAAGGCTTTTATTTAGAAGAAGCACAAAAAA
The DNA here is from genome assembly GCA_944392525.1 of uncultured Clostridia bacterium. Next base: position 3,045 of record CALXXB010000030.1, read on the forward strand.
AATATTTTGTAACATCTTTTGATGTATATTCTTTAAAAAAAGGACTAGAAGCATTAACAAATCTTAGAACAGCTATTACTTTAACTAAAGTGTTATTTTCTAAAGAAATGTTGAAAGAAGAGGATGACTACTTAAATTTCTTATCTTTAGGGTATAAAGTAATATGGGATGACTATAGAATTTATTTCCCAGTAGAAAATGGGGATATGAGTGTTATATATGAAAATCAAAGAGTTTCAAAAATAAAATTTAAGAAATTAAGTGTACAATATAAAGATGGCTTAGCATATATAGCTGAGGAAATATTGGGAGACACTGGTGGAAGTAAGGTTAGAAAAGCTATAAAAACAATAGAAAAAGGAGCGTAAAAATGTCAGTTGTAACATTTTGGAACAATAGAAAAGAACAAACTGGAAAAACTTTAGATATAGTAGCAATTGCTACACATATGGCAATAGAACACAATTCTAGGATTTTACTTATTTCAACAGGCCATAAAGATACAACATTAGATCGCTGTTTCTGGGAAGAAAAGAAACAGAAGAAAAATCTAGGTCTATTTGGACCAAATACAAATATTGCAATGGAAGATGGAATAGTAGGACTAGAAACTTTAATGAAAAGTAATAGAGTATCACCAGAACAAATAACTAATTATACTAAAATAATATTTAAGGAAAGATTAGAAATATTGCCAAGCTTTAAAGGAGAAAAGCTAGAATATGATGAGTTGAAGATGAATTATCCTGATATAATTAGTTTGGCTAACAATTATTATGATTTAGTTCTTGTAGATTTGGATGAAGAACTAGGAGAAGAAATATCTAATCAAATTTTAGAAAAATCAAATTTAATTGTTGCATGTTTAAGCCAAAGATTAGCAAGCATAAATAACTTTATGAAAGTAAGAGAGGAAATTCCAGTTCTTAATTCACCAAAAACTTTGATATTGATAGGAAGATATGATAAATATTCAAAATATACAATAAAGAATATAACAAGATATATGGGAGAGAAAAATAAAGTTTCAACAATACCATATAATACTTTATTTTTTGAGGCATGTGAAGAAGCAAAAGTACCGGATTTGTTTTTAAGACTTAGAAAAGTAGATGAAGAGGATAGGAATAGTTTATTTGTAGGAGAAGTAAAAAGAACTGCAGATAACATTATGTATAGATTACAAGACTTAGCAATGAAGATGTAAGGAGGGTGGACAAACCATGACAATTACAAATATTGTTCTAATAATAGTTGTTTTAGCTATTGCGGGATATGCTGTTTTTTATGTAATAAAAAAGAAAAAGACTGCAGAAGTAGAAACAACTTTAAATGTGGACGATAAGACTTATACCATAGAAATGATGACAGAGTTTGTAAAAAGAAGATTAGACGAAATTACAAAAATAAACCTATATGATATAGGCCTTTCAGAAGAAGAATTAAAAAGAAGAAAAAATAAAAAATACGAATTGAAAAAGGCTTTAAAAGGTTGTACATATGGTGACGTTAATGATAAAAGATATGTAAAAGAGCTAATCTATGATTTGCTAGAAAAAGAATATGGTGTAACAGAAACTAATATTTCTAAAGCAATTCCTTTTGATATTCCATCTTTGCTTACACCACAAGATAAATTTGACATTTTAATCTATGTATATAAAAAAGAATTTGGTTATGAAGCTTTAACGGAGTTGATAAAAAAATATAATTTGGCAGAATTAAAATACATAGAAGGAGAAACAAAACCTTCTTATGTAATTACAACTAATGAAATAGAAGATATATTTGAAAAGGAAAATGTAGTATTATCTTTTTCTGATAAATTAGAAGTAGTAGTACAGAGAATTTATCAACATTACAAAGGATATAGCAGTATTGACGAAATAAGAGATATGAATATAGATGGTGTTTCAGGTGGTGTATCAGGACTTCCAGAAAGTTTCTTAAGTCAGGTTGCACAAACTGATGGAGGAGATTATCTAAATCAAATTGCAGAACATAAAGTTCCAAGAGCTTGTGATAGTATTTGGATATTCTTCCAAGGTAAATCAATTCGTTTAGCATTCCTTTCATTTGGAACAGAAGCTGAACTAAAAAGAGTTTGTCAGAACATTTATAAATATAATAACCCAGGACAGTTGTCAGATACAAATGGTTATAAAATCAACGAAATGAAAGATGGTTCTCGTGTCGTTGTTGTTAGACCAAGCATGTCTGAGACATGGGCATTCTTCGTAAGAAAGTTTGACGTTAAGCGTTCAACTTTGGAGCAATGGTTCAAAGGAGAGCCAGGTAGTGATGATTCAATAGAATTATTAAAATATTTAGTAAAAGGAGCAAGGATTATATCAATCACTGGTGAGCAAGGTTGTGGTAAAACAACAATGCTTATGGGAATGATAGAAAATATATATGAAACAATGAACATCCGTGTTCAGGAAACAGCATTCGAGCTTCACTTAAGAAAAATTTATCCAACAAGAAACATTTTAACATTTAGAGAGACAGAGACAATTTCAGGACAGGAAGGTTTGGATGTTCAAAAGAAGACTGATGGTTCTGTTAACATCATTGGTGAGGTTGCAACTGACCACGTTGCTGCTTGGATGATACAAGCTGCCCAAGTTGCTTCTAAGTTTACATTATTTACTCACCATGCTAAGACTTTTCCTAACTTAGTAACAGCACTTAGAAACTCAATGTTAAGAATAGGACAGTTCAACAATGAAAAAACAGCAGAAGAACAAGTTGTGCAAGTATTGAACTTTGATATACACTTAACAAAAGACTTTAGAGGAAAAAGATATGTAGAAAGAATAACAGAATGTATACCAGTAGAAGAAAAAGATGAGTATACATTTGACCATAGAAAAGAAAAAACATTAGAAGGAAAATTTGATAAGTTTTTCGATAATGCAACACATTATTTTGAAAAAGTTACAGATAGAAAATTATATACATACAGAAACATATTAGAATATGTAGACGGTGAATACAAAATAACAAACCCAATAACTGAAAACAACTTAAAAGAAATGAGACTAAATATGGACGCAACAGATGTAGAAGCATTTGATAAATTCGTAGAAAAACATTGGGGAAATCAATTACATAAAAAGGAAACAGTTCAAGTTTCAGCTACAGCAACAAGCGAACCTAAAAGAAGAGGAAGAAAGAAAAAAACAGAAGTTTAAATATAAGTACTAGAATATAGAAAAGAGGAGGTGCTAAACCAAAAGTGGACAACCAGACAATTTATTATATAATGGGTGGAGCAGCAGGAGCCTTTGTTTTAATTGTAATTATATATTATATATTATCTAAAAAGATGCAAACATCAGAATATAAAAGGATTCAAAAGCTACAACAGGGAACAAAGGAAAAATCATTCTCTTCTGAAATTTTATTCCAAAAGCTATATCTTACGTATATAAAAATCCCCTTTATAAAAAGATATGTTTTGAAAATAAGAAGAAGATTAGAGATTATAAATATAGATGATGAGTATAATACAAGAAAAGGGACTGCTAAAATATTAACCAAATCACTTGCTATAATAGTACCTATAATGCTTATTACAATAATTATAACTTCTAGTAATTACTTACTTATGTTTATATTATTAATATTTGAATTATTTATGATTGATACTTTTATAGATGGATCAGTTGATAAAATAGATGATAAAATATTAAAAGAACAAATAGATTTCTTCTCAGAAATCAGACATGCATACCATGAATTTAATATGGTTGAAGAGGCTATTTATCAAGTTTCACAAGATGATGAAAAAGATGTATCAAGACAAGGGGAAAAAATATACGAAATATTAATTTCAGATGATCCTGAAATGGAACTTGAAAAATATTATGATATAGCACCAAATAGTTTCTTAAAAGAATTTGCGGGTATATCATATTTGACAAAAGAATTCGGTGATAGAAAAGTAGATGGTGCATCTCTATATTTGAAAAACGTAAATAATATTACACAAGAAATGCAATTAGAGATATTAAAAAGAGATAAATTGAACTATGTGTTCCAAAGTTTATCAGTTATATCAATTGCACCAGTACTATTACTAGAACCATTAAAGAGTTGGGCTATTTCAAACTTTAGTTTTACAGCTAGCTGGTATCAAGGAAAGCCAGGTATGATAGTACAAATACTTATCTTAATACTTACATTTATATCATACATATTAGTTAGAAAATTAAAAGATAATGGCTCAACAGGTATGAACACTAAAGATACAGAAAATCCATGGCAAGAAAAATTATATAAGAAAAAACCAATAAAAAAGGTTGTAGATTTGTTTATTCCTAAGGAGGGAACAAAAGAATACAGAAAAGTAAAACAATTGTTGAAAGATTCAGCATCATCACAAAAAATACAGTGGCTATATATTAACAGAATTTCACTTGCGGTAGTTACTTTTATAGCATCAATTATAATTTTTACGCAATTACACGTTGTTGCTATAAATTATGTATATACAGAGCCGACGACTGATTATGATATAATCCGGTGGTTTGTCGGAAAAAGATGAAGCTAAAGCAATGGAAGTTACTGAACAGGATAATATTGTATTAGACCAGTTTAGAGGAAACTTAAATGCTACAGTAGACCAAATTAGGACTTTTATGGAAAGAATGGATTACTATGAAGAAGCAACTGATGATGAACTAGATACTGCTGCACAAAGAGTTTATGATAAATTGCAAATAATAAATAGTGAATATATGCAATGGTTTGAATTATTACTTGCTTGTGTATTTGCGGTAATTGGATATATGGCACCACTTTGGCTTCTATATTTCCAAGTTAAGATGAGACAGTTAGAGATGGAAGATGAAGTAATGCAATTCCAAACAATTATCATGATGCTTATGAGGATTGAAAGGGTTAATGTTGAAATTATCTTAGAATGGCTAGAAAGATATTCAAATATATTCAAACCACAGATTACAAAATGTGTTAACAACTATGAAGCTGGTGCTTGGGAAGCCTTAGAGGCAATGAAGGAAGATGTTTCTTATATGCCTTTAATAAGAATTATAGAAAGCTTGCAAGCAGCCGTAGAAAAGATACCAATTAAAGATGCATTTGATGAATTGGATTCAGAAAGAGATTATTACCAAGAAAAGAGAAAAGAATCAAATGAAAGACTCATAAAGAGAAAAGGAATGATAGGTAAATTCATAGGATTTGCACCAATGGTAACAATGTTTGTTGGATACTTAATTGTACCATTAGTATTTATAGGATTAACAAGTATGACATCTTCATTCGAATCAATGACAGCAACAACTTAAAATATAGCAAGGAGGAAAAAAAGTGGAGAATGCATCAAAAGCACTTATTATGGCAGGAAGTGTATTAATTGCACTAATGATACTTGGAGCTTTAATATTAACATTTGGCAATTTGACAAGCTACCAAGAAACAGACACGAAAACTACACGTACTGAACAAGTTGCAGAGTATAATAGTCAATTTGAAACATATAACAGGGATAATGTAAGAGGTAGTGACTTATATTCTTTACTAAATAAAGTTATTGATTACAATAGAAGACAATCATCTGCAGGAACTGGAGCTAATGATTCTGGACAGGATTTACAATACACTCCAATGGAAATTTCCTTTTCATTTCCTTCAACACATCCTATAACAGAGCTAGCAGCAGATGGAAGAAATAATTTGTTAATAACAAAGAGTAGTTATACAATAAGTGAGAAAACTGCTACAGCGACTACTAATACTTTTGAAGCAGATGTAAAAGGAAAAATAGAAAATTTGGAAGATGCATATGGACAAAATTCTTTAACTAATTTAACTACAAATCTTACAAAAATATTTGTAGATTCTATAAGAAATGCTGATGAAGAAGCAAAAATTGTTAAAAATTTTAATGATGCTTCTAAAGTAGTGAAAATAACAAGTTTTAGTGATATAGATAAGACAGGTCCAATTAAAGGAAGTACTATTAGAAATGATGCTTATACATATTATGAATATGTACAATTTAAAAGAGGACATTTTGACTGTAAAGATATAGATTATGATAGCAATACAGGTAGAATAACAAAAATGATTTTTGAATTTAATGGAAAATTTAATTAATGGGAGTAGATTATGGAAAATGCATCAAAAGCATTGTTGATGGCAGCAGGTGTATTAATAGGAATAATGATATTATCATTAGCAGTGTATTTATTTGCAAGTTTTGGGTCAGCATCTGCTGAAGCACATAGACAAAATGCTGAAAATCAATTAGCACAATTTAATGCACAGTTTACATCTTATCAATATAGAACTGATGTCACAATACATGATGTAATTACTGTAGCAAATTTGGCTAGAAGTAATAATCAAACATATTATCTTACAGAACAAACAGAGAACAATTATTATATAGTAGTAAATGCAACTACAACGACTGGAGCTAAAAACAATTTACAAAATTATGACAATGATGATTTGAACACTATAGTGGAAGATGATATAACTAACATGAAGGATGTTACTGATCCAATTAGTGGTGTGAATTACAAAGAATTATACACATATACTTGTACAGTAGAGATTAATCCTATTACTGAAAGAGTAAGTACAGTAACATTTAAAATAAATAAATAATTTTTATAAATATGAGGACAAATATGAAAAAATTAGCTATAATATTCTTAATAGGCGTAGTTATAATTGTAGGAATTGCGTATATGTATTTAAATTATAAGGCAAGTTATAATGAAGCCAGAAAAGAAAATAATCAATTTGAAAGTTATTATAATCAAGAATTTTACGGAGCAGATGTGATTACACTAATTAATAAAGCCTATGATAATAACTTAACAAATGCAGTTGAAAAAGATGATAAAGGTGTATTTAAAGAAAATAATACAAATTCAATTAAGATAGATGTAAAGATGTTAGATAATGATACAACTTACAATATGGAGACTCTATATTCTGGAGGAATGGACAGATTTGCAGAGTATTATAATTCCATAATGTTTAAATGTACAAAGATAGAGTATCATTCTAACAAAAAAGTAAAATATTTGCTTATAGAACAGATTACACAGTAAAAATAGTTATTAATTTTGTTATTAAAATTGCCAAATTTGAAAGATTGGCTTATAATATATATATTAAACAAAAGTAAAATTAAAGGAGGAATTTATTATGGAGAATGCGTCAAAAGCATTAATTATCGCAGGTGCTATATTACTTGCAATTTTAATTATATCATTAGGTATAATAATTTATAATCAAGCAGCGGGAGTTGCAAATGGAGATGCTATTAACCAAGTTGATATATCTTCATTCAATGCACAATTCACACAATATGAAGGAGACCATGTAAGAGGAGGTCAAGTAAACGCTTTAATCGAGCAAGTTAGAACTAATAATGTTACTTATCAAGATGATACATCAAGACAAGTAAAGGTACAATGTTCTGATGCAGGTATAGCTTCAATGACAGCAATAGGTGCAAAAGATACTGTTAAAAAGGTTCCAACTGGAAAAACTTATAGTGTTAGCTGTTCAATGAGTGATGCCGGATTGGTTGAGCAGATAACAATAGGAACAGCAGGATCAGGTTCATAATATAATAATTTTGTAAATATGAAAGGAGGGGGTATTTATGGAGAATGCAGCAGATGCTCTGCATATGGCAGCAGCAGTACTAATATTTGTTTTAGCATTAACCATAGCTATCAACTCCTTTGGTCAAGTGAGACAAGCATCTCAATTCTTAATAGATTATAATGATAGAGAATATGAATATACTTATGTTGAAGATAATGGAACTACAGAGAGAATAGTTGGATTAGAAAGTATAATACCTACAATATATAAAGCCTATAGGGAGAATTATAAGGTTGTTTTTGATGATACTACTTATGCATATATTGGTGATGATGGTTTGTTCCAAAGAAGAAAGGAAGGAACATTAAATGAATATGAGCCAGTATATGAAATAGATTTGGAAAATGAAACGATTGGAACAGAAGAGCAAAAAGAAGAATTTCTTATGGCTATATTGTATGGAACTGATTTGAACAAAATAACTGGAATGAATTTTAGTAATATACAAACCTTCTGGAGAAATAATGGAATGATCTTGAATAATAAAGGATTATATGCTATAATAAAAGAAGGGAATTATAGATTTAAAGAAAATATAGGTATGTATTACCAAGAGCAAGCAACAGGTGAAGATGACACAACAAGTTCTCCAGGATTGCCAACAGATGACGAAACTTCAGGCGCTCCAGAAGCAAACTTAACATTAAAAAGAGTAATAACCTATACAAGAGCAACAACATAATTTTGATAAGGTATTTTGATACCGAAGGAGGATAAAATGGGAGATACATTAATTACAGTAATAGCCATAGTATTAGCTGCAGTTCTAATGTTTATATTTCCGTTAATGACTATGTCAGATAGAACTGATGATGTTTCACAATTATCAGTAGAAACAGCTACAACGGAGTTCGTTGATGATGTAAGAACAACAGGAAGATTATCTATTGATAAATATAATACTTTTGTACAAACACTTGCAGCAACAGGAAATAGTTATGAAGTTGAAATGGAATTACAAGTCTTAGACGAAAACCCAGGAAAGAAAACAACTCAAACAGAATCAACTAAAATCGGAGAAAACGTATATTATACAATGTATACATCTCAAATATTAGACGAGATAGATAGAACACAAAACGGAAAAAATGTGGTATTAGCTTTAAAAGAGGGAGATATTTTCTCAACTAGTGTAAGAAATACAAATTCAACATTATCACAACAACTTAAGAACTTTTTCTATTCTGTAACAGGAAATGATACATATACAATTGCAGCGGAACATGCTGGTATAGTTACAGCAAATGGAGCTGGAAATTAAAAACTAAACTTACTAGCTTGTAATATTTTATATTACAAGCTAATTTTATAATACAAAAGGGAAGATTTTTATGAAAATACAAAATTTGGCGGTAATCTTTATTATAATAATGTTACCGATTTCTATGGTTTTAACTACATATGTACAAAATCAAATACAAACTTTGGAATTACAAATATCATATGATACAAAATTAACAAATGCTACATATGATGCATTAAAGGCATTTCAATTGAACACTGTAAATAGTGGTTCTTCTGATTTAGCAAACTCAAAGATAAGAGATATTGAAGCGTCTGTTAATACATTTTTTAATTCTGTGGCAAGTAATTTCAATATGGCGGGGTATGATAAAGATATATTGCAAGAATATGTACCAGCACTTGTTTATACAATGTATGATGGATATTATATATATACAGCTTTTACTAATACGATAGATGAAGATAAAGATTCTTCAACAGGTGCAACATATCATGATGGTGATAAAATTTACGGCTTAAGACCATATGTTCATTATAGTTGTAGATATATAAATGGTTCAACAGATGTAGTAATAACATATACTTTAGATAATTGTATAACAGTAGAAGGAACTGTAAGAGGAGAACCTACTTATAAAACAGGATATTTATTAGAACCAAGTAATTTTTCTAGTGTAAGTGATACTAGTGTAACATATAGAGGAAGTACAATTACTTCAGAAAATAATTTAACAGAACATCTTATGGCTTATGATGAAGATGATACTGGAAATTTACAACTATTTTATGGTGATTATGTTTGTGATAAAGTAAATGGAGTTAAATATTATAATACTGATCCAAGTAATCCTGATAGTAAATGGTTTTCTATACTTACAAATACGGTGTATGAAACAAGTGGACAATATCAAACAGAGAACACATCAGCTTTAGAATATTATCAAAATGCTTTGGAGTTTACAAATTGGGTAAGAAATAATTTAAGTGATATAACTACAGGTAACGCTGTAGATGAAGATGGTACATCAATAGCTGATGTATTTGGACAAAATCTTCCAATTTTTACAAATTTAACTGGATGGGCAGATTCAATTGAAGATCCAAATTCATTATTTAACCAACATAGATTAGCAGTAATACGTTATACAATTGAAAAAAATCTTTCAATAGCAATTGCAAACTATAACAATTATTCAGGAGCGGGAGCAAATTTCCAAATGCCTGAATTGAAAGAAGATGAATGGGAAAAAATATTGAATAATGTATCAATAATTAGTTTTATGCAAGGACTAAGTATAGGTGGAAAAATATATAATGGTTATTCAATAGTAACAAATACAAAAACAGAGGAAGTAGTAAATCTTGATTCAATATATATTACTACAGGCGATGGAAAATATCATAGGGCAACAGATTCAGAACTGTTAGAGAGTGGCGTTAGTATTGGTAGAGGTTATTTTAATATAGATTTTGAAAGAAAATCTACTACAGATGGTTCAACTGCTAATATGCGTTATTATTATCCACATGAAGAAATGGCATGTTACGCATCAATAGTAACGCAGTCGGGATCAAATACTGTAGAAAATATATATGAATATATGGAAGATGAAGCAGGCTCATCATTAGCGCAAGTGTATTTTACAGCCCTGGGTAGAGAGCGATTTAGTATGTTTAGGTCAAATCCAATTACGACAGATTGGTAAAATAAAAAGTATATAAAATAAAAAAATGTAAATACTAATAATAGTTATTTTAAGGAGAATTTTTATGAAAAGAATTTTTAAAATGCTGTTATTAGTATTTTTTTTAATTGTTGTTTTTTGTTATACATTAGTAATCGAGCATATTCCTGAAGAAATAGTTGTTTTTGAAGGGGAAAATATTTCTTTTAGAACGTTGTTGGGAATGCAAGTAAAAGGAGAGAACGACGAAACTGTGGAAACTTCATCAAGAGACGAAAACAAATTAAGTGAAAAAGTTGGAAATTCAAAAATAGAAGTAAGTTTGTTTAATACAATACCTATTAAAGAAGTAAATTTAGATGTGATCCCCAAAACAACAGTAATACCTGTCCGGAAATATAGCGGGGGTAAAACTTTATACAAATGGTGTGTTAGTAGTTCGGGATGTCTGAAATAGAAGGAGAAGATAATAAAAAGTATAAACCATATGAAAATAGTGGAATAGAAGAAGGAGATAGAATAATAAAAGTAAATAATACACAGATAGATTCAACAGATGAACTAATAGAGACAATAAATAAGTCAGGAGGAAAAGAAATAAAAGTAGAGTATGTCCATGAACAAGAAACAAAGGAATGTAGTATAACACCTGTAAAAATGAATGATGATGAATATAAATTAGGATTATGGGTAAGAGATAGTGCAGCAGGTGTTGGAACTGTTACCTTCTATGAACCTTCTACAAAAACATTTGGTGCATTAGGACATGGAATATCTGACATAGATACGGGAGAGCTAATAGATATAGCATCAGGAGAATTTGTAACAACTAGAATATTAAGCATAACAAAGGGAGAAAGTGGCACACCTGGGAAAATACAAGGAACTATAGAAAACCAAGAAAATATAGGATTAATTAGTAAAAATACTAGATTTGGAATATATGGAACGGTAGATAATCTTTCAGGATTAAATATAGATACTTCTAAAGAAATGGAAGTTGCAACAAGAGATGAAATAAAGACAGGAAAAGCAACTATTCTATGTAGTTTAGATAATGGAACACCACAAGAATATGAAATAGAGATAGAAAAAATATTTAAAAATAATAATTATGATAATAAAAGCATGGAAATAAGGGTAACAGATAATAGACTTTTAGAGAAAACAGGAGGAATAATTCAAGGAATGTCAGGTTCACCAATAATTCAAAATGGAAAATTTGTAGGAGCAGTAACACATGTGCTAGTAGATAATCCAGAAGAAGGATATGGAGTTTTTGCGGATATTATGTTAAAACAATCAAGAGAAGTTGAATAGTTTTTTAAAACAAGTAAGTCAGTTAAATGTAACATGACTTACTTATTTATTTGACGTTATTGTATGAAAAAGTGTATAATGAGGACATAAGGAAGATGGTGTAATATGAGTAAGTTAGAAAAAGAAGTAAAAATATTAGATATAAATGAGAATGAAATTGTAAAGAATTTAGAAAAGCTAAAAGCAAATAAGATTGAGGAAAGTCTACAACAGATATATGTTTATGATTTACCTTCAATATATGCTAGATTTTGTGACTGTATTATGGGACTAGAAAACTGTGATGAAGAATACAAATTAGAAGTATATAGAAATAAATTACAAGGAATATTTTTCGAAATAGATAATCTTGTAACTAAAGAAGAACAAGAAAAATTATTAAATATAACAAATAAAAAATGTTTTATTGATTTATTAGATGAGACAAGTAATAAGGAGTTATTAAAAGTATTTTCAAATGAGAAAATAATCGAAATAGTAAAAAAATATGGTATTAATCCTAATAAATGGGTAAGACTAAGGAAAACAAATGATAAAACAACATTAACAGTGAAACATATATTAAGTCCTGAGAAAAATGAGAAAATACAAAAGCTTTTAGAAACAGAGATTGAAGTGCCATCAATAGAAGAAACTAATAAACTTTTAGAGCAATTAGGATTTTCTTTTAGAAATTATCAAGAAAAAAGAAGGATTACATATGATTTAAATGGTGTAGAAATTGATATAGATACATGGCCATTAATTCCTACATATATAGAGATAGAAGATGATTCAGAAGAGAAAATAAAAGATACAATAAAGAAACTAGGGTTAGAAAATAAGAAAATAGTTTCTTGCGGAGTAGAAGATGTATATAAAAAGTATAGTATTGACTTATATAAATATAGAGAGTTAAAGTTTTAATAAGTAAGAAAGATGTGTAAATTAATACACATCTTTTATCTTAGAACAAGAAAACTTTACCATATTTGACAAAGATGATATAATATAAGGACTAATGAGAAAAAAGCAGGTGTAAAATATATGTTAGAAAAAGTAAATTCGACAGAGGATTTAAAAAAACTAAGTTTAGAAGATAAGAAAGTATTAGCAGAAGATGTAAGAGAATTTATATTAAAAATAGTATCAGAAAATGGAGGACACTTAGCTTCAAATTTGGGTGTTGTAGAACTTACAATAGCCCTTCATAGTGTATTTAACGTGCCAGAAGATAAAATAGTATGGGATGTTGGTCATCAGGCTTATGTTCATAAAATCCTTACAGGAAGAAAAGATAAAATGAACACTTTAAGAAAACTAAATGGGATAGCAGGTTTTCCAAAAACAAATGAATCAGAGGTTGATTGTTTTAATACTGGACATAGTAGTACATCAATATCAGCAGCTTTGGGAATGGCAAGAGCAAGAGATATAGAAGGCAAAAATAATTCAGTAATTGCGGTAATAGGAGATGGAGCGTTAACTGGTGGTATGGCACTAGAAGCATTAAATGATGCTGGATATAGTGGAACAAGAATGACGGTAATTCTTAATGATAACGAGATGAGTATATCTAAAAATATTGGCGGAATGAATATGCTTTTAAGTAAATTAAGAACAAAAAGAACTTATACTAAATCAAGTGTTTCAATAAAAAACATGATAAATAAAATTCCAGTTGTAGGAAAGCCTTTTGTTAAAGTCGTACAAAGAGTGAAAAGAAGTATAAAACAATTAATAATTCCTAAGATGTTTTTCGAAGATATAGGATTTCGTTATTTAGGTCCTGTTGATGGTCATAATATAGCAGAACTTGAGAGAATGCTTAAAATAACAAAAGAATTAGATGGACCAGTACTTTTACATGTTTTAACTAAAAAGGGAAAAGGATATGAAATAGCAGAAAAAAATCCAGATAAATATCATGCAACAAGTCCTTTTGATATAGAAACAGGTGAAGTAAAGAAAAAGAAGGAAAAAGATTATTCAAAAGTATTTGGAGATAAACTTATTGAACTTGCTAAGAAGGATAAGAACATTGTTGCAATTACAGCGTCAATGAAGGATGGAACAGGACTTCGTGAATTTCAAAAAGAATTTCCTGATAGATTTTTTGATATAGGAATAGCAGAACAACATGCAGTAGGACTAGCAGCAGGTATGGCAAAAGAGGGGCTAATACCATTTGTTCCAATATATTCATCATTTTATCAAAGAGCATATGACCAAGTAATACATGATGTAGCAATTCAAAATTTGCCAGTTATAATGTGTGTGGATAGAGCAGGAATTGTAGGAGCTGATGGAGAGACACATCAAGGTGAATTTGATATGGCATTCTTTAGGTTGGTTCCAAATCTTACAATTATGGCACCAAAGGATTTTAAAGAATTAGAAGAGATGATGGAATATGCAGTAAATTTGAAAAAGCCTGTAGTTATTAGATATCCTAGAGGTGGAGAGAGTGGTAAGATAACATTTGATAAACATGACGAAATAAAATTAGGAAAAGCAGAGATACTAAAAGAAGGAAAAGATGTAAGTATTATTGCAATCGGAAAGACAGTAGCAAGAGCAATGGAAGTTGCAAATATGTTAAGGAAAAAAGAAATAGATGCAAAAATTATTAATGCGAGATTCTTAAAGCCATTAGATGAAGAAACAATAACTAAGTCAATTGAAAAAACAAAATTTGTAGTAACTATAGAAGATGGTACAATTATAAATGGATTAGGAACAGCAGTAAAAGAGTTAATTATAGATAAAGATTTAAAAGATATAAAAATAAAATCATATGCATATCCAGATGAATTCATAAAACATGGTGCAGTAGAAGAGTTAGAAAAATTATACCACCAAGATGCAAAATCAATTTATGACTATATAATAGAGTCTAAGAAAAAACAAAGTGAAGAAAAAGAAGAAAATTTAAAAGAGGAAAGGGAGAGCAATGAATAAACAAGACTTATTAAAAGATTATAGAAAACAAGAAGATAAGATTTGTTTATCACAAGTCTTAGATAAAATAGAATTTATGCAAGCAAGAGGGAAAATAGAATATACAGATTTTTTAGATATGTATCAAATATCATTAGTAGAAAATTTTTTAAAGAAAATTAAGTTTGAAAATTATAAATTATATGGTGGATATGAAGATGCAGAAAGAAAAATTTTAATAGTATATCCTGAAAAATATGATGATAATATGTTAGAAAAAAATTATTCTAAAATATTAAAAGTTGTTAGAGTAACTTTAGGAGAAGAAGAACAAGGAAAATATTCTCATAGGAATTATTTAGGTGGAATAGTTAAATTAGGACTAAGAAGAGAAAAAGTAGGAGATATATTAGTTGCAAATGAGGGCGCAGATATTATTACAATGGAAGATTTTGCTGAAATATTGAAAAAAGAATTACCTTCGCTTACAAGATTTGAGAATAGTAAAATAGATGTAATTGAATTAAAAGATTTAAGAAAAAAAGAAATACGTATAGAAGACGTAAAAATAATTGTACCATCATTACGTTTAGATAATATAGTATCTGATCTAGCTAGAACATCAAGAAGTAAAGCTGCACAAATAATAGCACAAGAGAGAGTTTTTATAAATGGACAAAATGAAACAAAATTATCAAAACAAATAAAATTACATGATGTTATTACAATAAGAGGAAAGGGAAGATTTGTAATAAAAGAATTTGATGGAACAACGAGAAGCGGGAGAACAGTAATTGTTGTTGAAAAATATGTATAAAAAATAAGACAGATGAGTTTTTTCTCATTTGTCTTATTTTAGTTCTACTACAGTAACTCCCATTTCTCCTTCACCATATGTGCCTAAACGAAAAGATTTTACATGAGGATTAGTTTTTAAGAATCTATGAATTCCTTTCATTAATTTTCCTGTTCCTTTACCATGAACTATTCTTACAGTTGTTAGTTTGGAAAGTGAAGCATCATCTAAAAATTTATCTACTACAAATACAGATTCTTCTACATTAAGACCGATAACATTAATTTCAGATTTTACATTTTTTGCTTTTGATAAATTAGAGTATGTCGAAGTTAATTGTTTTTCTTTAGTAGAATTATCATTATGTGCTTTTTCTAATTCATCAACTGATACATTAGTTTTTATTACACCAATCTGTACTTGTACTTCTTTTGATTTAGAAGGTCTTGAAAGTATGATTCCGTTTTTATTAAATTTTCTAACAAATACAGTCATATTTGGTTTTATATCATTTATATCTAATGAGTTTGAAGAAGTTGTTTTTTTGCTATTTTCTAGAGTATGTATTTCATTTATTTTTTTATTTAATTTATTTCTAAGATTTTCAGCAGATTTTGTACTTGAAATATTATTTAGTTCTTTTATTATATCATTTGCTTCTTCTTTTGCATCTAACAAAATATTTCTTGCTTCAACTTTTGCTTTATTTATAATGTCTTGTTCTTGTTTTTGTAATTTTTCATTATCTAAAACAAGTGATTTTTCTAAGTTAGATATATTCTCTAATTTTTCATCAATTTCTTCTTTTTCTTTTTCAATTTCTGATTTTTGGTCATAAATATTTTTTAGAAGTTCTTCAAAATCTATTTGATCTTTTGACATCATAGATTTTGCCTTATTTATAATTGAATTAGGTAATCCTAAATTTTTACTTATTGCAAAAGCATTACTTTTACCAGGAATTCC
>CALXXB010000031.1 GCA_944392525.1 uncultured Clostridia bacterium
ATGAGAGAAATAGAAGCAAAAGATAAGGTAAAAGTATTACTTGCACAAAGTCTATTTGGAAATCCAGATGTTTTATTACTAGATGAGCCAACAAACGACTTAGATGTAAAAAGTATTAACTGGTTACAAGAATTTTTAATAGATTTTGAAAATACCGTAATAGTTGTATCTCATGATAGATATTTCTTAAATAAAGTTTGTACACATATAGCAGACGTAGACTTTGGTAAAATAAAAGTATATCCTGGAAATTATGACTTCTGGTATGAATCAAGTCAATTGGCATTAAAACAAGCAAGAGAACAAAATAAGAAAAAAGAAGAAAAGATTAAAGAATTACAAGACTTTATTGCTAGATTTAGTGCAAATGCTTCTAAATCAAAACAAGCTACATCAAGAAAGAAAACTCTAGAGAAAATACAATTAGAAGAAATAAAACCATCTAATAGAAAATATCCATACATAGATTTTAAACCAGATAGAGAACCAGGAAAAGAAATATTACAAGTAAAGAATGTTTCTAAAACAGTAGATGGAGTAAAATTATTAGATAACATATCTTTTGATGTTAAAGAAGGAAATAAAATAGCAGTTTTAGCTGATAATGAACTTGTAAAAACAGTTTTATTCCAAATTATTGCGGGAGAAATAGAGCCAGATGAAGGCGAAATTGTTTGGGGTACTACTATTACAAATACTTATTTTCCAAAAGATAATAACTATTTATTTGAAACAGATGAAAATGTTACAGAATGGTTAAGAAAATATTCTAAAGACCCAGATGAAACATATGTTAGAAGTTTCTTAGGAAGAATGTTATTCTCAGGAGATGAGGCATTAAAGAAAGTAAATGTTTTATCAGGAGGGGAAAAGGTAAGATGTGTATTATCTAAGATGATGTTATCAGGAGCAAACTTCTTGATATTTGATGAACCAACAAACCATTTAGATATGGAAAGTATAACTTCATTAAATGAAGGTATGAAGAAGTTTACAGGAAATATTATATTTACTTCACATGACCATGAATTAACACAAACTGTAGCAAATAGAATTATTGATATAAAAGAAAATGGAGAAGTAATAGATAGAGAAGTTTCTTATAATGAGTATTTAGGAGTTGAATAATGTTAAAGAAAGCTAGTTTAAAGGATTTTAAAGACTTATATAGAAAACATATTGTAAAGGATTTCCCAAGAGAGGAAAGAAGATCATTAAATAAATTTAAGAAAAGAATTACAAGGGGAAAAGAAGAAGCATATATTTATTTTGAAAATGGAAAAGAAAAAGCATATACAATAATAGTGGTTTTAAATAATTATGTTATGGTAAGTTTTCTTGCTGTTTTTGAACAATATAGAGGAGAGGGTATTGGAACTAAATTATTAAAAGAAATAAAAGAAAATTTTAGTAACAAAAAAGGAATTTTGCTTGAAGTAGAAAATCCTAAATATAGCAAAAGTCAGAAAGAAAAAGAAATAAGAGAAAGAAGAATTAAATTTTATGAGAAATCTAATTATAAGATAGTAGATGGAGTAGAAGTAAATTCACATTCAATTATGTTCAATATTATGATTTTGAATATAAATAATGAACAAATAAATAAACAAGAAATAGCTAAGGAGTTTAATGATTTTTACACAAATATTTTTAGAAGATATGATAAAAACTTATCTTTTAGGATAATAGAAAGTTAAATAAAAAATGAAAGGTTTTAAACCTTTCGTTTTTTATTTATATTTAATCTTTTTTATAAACAATCAAAGTTCTTTCTTTTCCGATATGTTCTAAAGAATTTAGATGCTCTAATAAAGCTTTAATAGTTTCTTTATTTTCGAAGAAAGGTTCACAGCCATCTGAGTAAGCACATATATATTCTACGTTTGATAAATCTACTTTATATGTATCTATATAATATTCTGCAGTATCTTCACCAGAAAATGCTCCGTAGGATACATCCTTACCATTATATTTTTGTGAAGGATTATTTCTATAATCTTTTCTTACCATAATTCTATCTTTTGGATCATTCCAATTAAATGTATGTTCTTTTGAGTATATATTATTTAAATAATCTTCAAATTGTTTGTGATTATTAATTGTTGCAAAAACTATGTTATAGTTTTCATCTAGTAATGTTATATGGCAGTCTCCCAAAGAAAAACAATATAAGTAATTATCAATAATTTTACCTCCGACTGCTTCACAGCAATAGTAATCTTCTTTTAGATAATCTATATCTCTGTTAGAGTTTAAAGGTTTTAGAGCTTTATTACATAATTTTGAAATATCCATAATAACATTTTCTGAAACTTCGTTATCTGAATATTTTTCTATCTCGGAAATAAAAGTATCACATACTATTTTTGCAGAATCAAAGGCCCCGCTAGGATTTGGATAGGTTTCTACCCAGTATTTAGCTTCTTCTTCATTTTTCGGATATGGAACTGCTTCTCCTTTTATATTATCTCTTGTAACTCCATCAGCGACACAAAAAGCTAAATCTTTTATTTTATAATAATCTTCTACTACTGGAGTAAGATTTAATTTAGTAAAAATAGTATTATCAAAGGTTTTATCATAAATTAATTTAAACATATTAACTTTCATCTCCAATTTCTCTTATTAAAATATTATTTATTGTTTTTCTAGCAAAATCATTATTATATAAACAAAGACTAGAATTAGTAGCTTTTTTAATACATTCTTCTAAATTGTCTATGTTTTCGCACATTTGTATATACCCTAGATTTTTAAGCCAATCATATGATTCTACTATTTTGTGTGTAAGACTATCAAACACAACACAAGGTGTTTCTGTAATAGCAGAAAATATCATACCATGAAGTCTATCTGTTATAACAAGCTCTGTACTTTGAAGTTCTTTAAATTTATTTTCTAATATTTGTTTCCTTTTTTTCTCTGAAATGTTATTAACGACTTCGGTTCCAATGTTCATATCAGTAATTTTATAAGAATTAAAATGTTCTTTTATATATTTGATAATTGAATCTGTCATATCATTTCCTAATGTTTTTTCTTTATCTCTTCTAAACATTAAAAGAACTCCACTTCTTTGCATGTTAGATATTTCTTTTAAACTCATAACAATATCAGGAGTTAAGTAAACTTTAGCATTATAAAAATGTTTTTTCATAAATTCGTATGACCTTTTTTCTCTTGCCATTATTATTAAATTATTATGTGCATTATATATTTTTTTGGAAATATTTAGTTCTTCATCACTTTCAAAATAAGCTGTCTGAGGAAAAATAATAATTTTATTATTAGGATAAGAAGAGATAGCTTCTCTTCTACCTTTTTCTGGCGTAACATAAGTATCTCCAATGTTACCACCACCATGTAATAAAATTATATCATCACTTTTTATATAGCTTTTTACTCTTCTGGCGCATACATCCAATTTTTCTTCCTGCATTACATACAGTTTTTTATTAGGGAAAAGCTCTCTTATCATTTTTTCCTCAGCATATGCTATTGCTAAATCACCAATGTTTGCATGATGTGGTGTTCCCATAAGAATAATTTTCATAAACATACCTCTATTCTATATCTTCTATTATTTGTGATAAATATTTTTTGTCATAAACATTATTTGTAATGTTTCCACCAGATACTTCGTTAGTATACTTATTAGCAATTTTTTCTTGTTTTTTTGCATTTCTTTTATACCATTCATACTCAATATCAAAATGTCCCATATCTAATGCTTGATATCCTTCTTTTGCTAAATCATATGCAAGTACTGTAGCCGTAGGTCCTAATGCAAATAAAATTAATGTATCTTTTGGCTCTTGTTTTAACCTATTTAAGATTTCATCATATTTACTAAAAGCATTTTCAGAAGGACAAATTATTCTTCTTATTGACTTACATTTTGCAAGTAAATCATTTCCTACGCCAACTCTAGTTTGAGCACCTTCACAAATTATAATGTCACGGCCTTTCCATATTTGTTTAAGCATTGAGAAATATTTTCCAGTATTACTTCTATCTTTATATCTAATATAAAGTCTTGTTAAATTTGCTGTTGCATATTCCATATCTTCATTAATATATTTAAGCCAAGTTTTTCTAGTTCTATCCATATTTTTAATCCAGAAGATCTCACTTTCTTCTGTTAAATTGTTAAATTCATTTATAACATCTGGAATTCCTATTAAGCAAAAATCTTCTTTACTTCTTAGAATTTCTTCTAGTCTATGTGAAAGTCTTTCGTCATAAGCTTGGAAATCTAAATCTTTTCCAAGTATTAAATCTAATTCTCCATCACCAAAACGTGCAATAGATTTTCTTTCTATAAGAATTTTGTTTATAGAATCTTCTATATTTAAGATTTTTATTTTGCTTTGTTCCATTTCTTTTAACAAGGATTCTTTCATATTTACTATTTCTGGATCCATTTCTTTATTTTCTATTTCTCTATATGTATTAGGATTTGGTTTAGACATTTTTTCCCTCTCTTCTTTTGACATTATTTTTCTTACTTGTTTTAAAATATCACAATATTTTAATGTTTGCTCATAATCTCTTGTTACTATAGATTCTATAATATATTGTACTGACTTTATAATAGTAGGTATTTTTAAATCATTGTTTAACATATAAAACCATTTCATTTTTACTAAGACTTCTATTCTTTCTTCGTTTGTTAATAAGTCTGTATCTATAAATCTATACAAAATATAGTTCATACTTTTAGCATAATAGTAACGATAATATTCTAAGTTATTTGAAGTCCTAAAATTATCATATATAATCCTATATGCTTTGTTTATTCCTAAAAAATATTGTTTTGAACAGTTTGTTGAAATAGAATTTGAATCTCTTAATCTATAATTATAAACATTATCAGGAGTATAAAAAACTCTCTCAGAATGAATAAAACAATAAGTAGTAAAAATTGCATCTTCTGCTGGTAATTTTTCTACGAAACGAATACCTAATTTGTCTAAAAAAGATTTTCTAAAAATCTTATTCCAAACGCCTGAGTTCATTATAAAGAATGAATTTGTATAATCTTTAATTGATAATCTAAATGATTTGAACTTTTCTCTGTCAAATACAGGTTTTTGCCATTTTGTACCATCTTCATCTGTGTTTGTGTAGTTTCCTATAGCATAATCTGCATTTGTTTCTTCTATTGTATTATATAAACTTTCACAAGAATTAGGGTCAAAAAAATCATCAGAATCGAGAAACATAATATATTTCCCAGTAGCATTGTCTAGACCTGTGTTTCTAGCTCCTGATAGACCTTGGTTTTCTTGATGAATTAATATAAATCTTGGATCTTTTTTTACATATTCTTCTGCTATTTTACTTGAATTATCTGTTGAACCATCATCAATTAATAATACTTCTAAGTTTTTATATGTTTGTTTTACAACAGAATCTAATGCACAAGGTAAATATTTTTCAACATTGTAAATTGGTACTATAATTGTAATTTTGTCCATATATCCATCTCCTTTTTGTCTATATTACACAGAAATTATATCACAAAAATTGACATAATTCAAATAAAAAAATTATTATCCATATCCTAAAAATATAAAATTAATTTTAGAAACATACGTGTTCGAAGAATAATATAAAAATAAATTAAAACATTTGACTTAAGACATACGGATTGTTATAATAGGACTGTTAGTATGCAGTTCTATTTTTGGAAAAATTAGTAAAATGAAGAGGCTGTTTTTGGTCGTCCAAAAAAACAGGGCAGGGAAGAAAAAAAGAAAGAGGTATAAGAGTAATGGATAAAATTATTAAAACAATAGCAGAAGAATTAAATATAAAAGAAAAACAAGTAGAAAATGCAATCAAATTAATAGATGAAGGAAATACAATACCATTTATTGCACGTTATAGAAAAGAAGTAACAGGAGGACTAAGCGATGAAATCCTTAGGGATTTAGGAGAAAGACTAACTTATTTAAGAAATTTAGAGCAAAGAAAAGAAGAAGTTGTAAAATCAATAGATGAACAAGGAAAGTTAACAGACGAAATTTTACAAGCAGTGGCAATTGCAAAAACTTTAGCAGAAGTAGAAGATATCTATAGACCTTATAAACAAAAGAAGAAGACAAGAGCTACAGTTGCTAAAGCAAAAGGTTTAGAGCCATTAGCAAATATAATATTAGAACAAAAAGAAACAAAAGATATAAATGAAATTGCAAAAGAGTATGTAAATATAGATAAATTATCAGAGGAAGATAAGAAAAATAAGGATAAAATAGTTAAAAGTGCAGATGATGCAATAGCAGGAGCATTAGATATAATTGCAGAAATAATATCAGATGAACCAAAATATAGAAAACAAATAAAAAAAATTTGTTATAGAGAAGCTTTAATTGTAACAAAAGCAGCTAAAGAAAACGAAAAATCTAATTATGAAATGTATTATGATTACAACGAAGCTATAAAATACATACCAAGTCATAGAATTTTAGCAATAAACAGAGGAGAAAAAGAAGGATTCTTAAAAGTAAAAATAGAAAAGCCAGAAGATAAAATATTAAATTATATTGAAAGAGATATAATAAAAGGAGAAACACAATTTACATCAATGTTAAAAGAAACTATATTAGATAGTTTTAGAAGATTAATAGAACCTTCAATTGATAGAGAAATTCGTTCTGACTTAACGGAAAAAGCAGAAGAAAAAGCAATTAAGGTATTTGGTAAAAATTCTAAACAATTGTTATTAGGTGCACCAATAAAGGGAAAAACAGTTATGGGATTTGACCCGGCATATAGAACAGGTTGTAAAATAGCAGTAATTGATGAAACAGGAAAAGTTCTAGATTATACAACAGTATATCCAACAGAGCCACAAAATGATGTAGAAGGAGCTAAAAAAGAATTATTAAAACTAATTGATAAAGACAAAGTAGATATGATAGCAATAGGAAATGGAACAGCATCAAGAGAATCTGAAATGTTTGTTGCAGATATGATAAAAGAATGTGATAGAGATGTTCATTATGTAATTGTAAGTGAAGCGGGAGCATCTGTATATTCTGCATCTAAGCTTGCTACAGAAGAATATCCAGATATTAATGTATCAATAAGAGGGGCTATATCAATTGCAAGAAGATTACAAGACCCATTAGCAGAGTTGGTTAAAATAGACCCAAAAGCAATAGGTGTTGGACAATATCAACACGATGTAAACCAAAAGAAATTATCAGAAAGTTTAACAGCCGTTGTAGAAGATAGTGTTAATAAAGTAGGTGTAGATGTAAACACAGCAACACCATCACTATTATCTTATGTATCAGGAATAAATAATACAATTGCTAAGAATATTGTAAAATATAGAGATACAAATGGAAAGCTAAAAAATAGAAAAGAATTACTAAAAGTTCCAAAGTTAGGAAAAGTAGCATATGAACAATGCGCAGGTTTCTTAAGAATATATGATGGAGATAATCCATTAGAAGTAACAGCAGTTCACCCAGAGAGTTATGAAGCTACAGAAAAACTATTAGAGAAAATAGGATTTAACAAAAATGACTTAAAAGACAAAGAAAAATTAGAAGATTTAAGAAACAAATTAAAGAATGTAAATGTAGAAGAAATGTCTAAAGAATTAGATATTGGAGAGATGACATTAACAGATATAATTGAAGAATTATCAAGACCAGGAAGAGACCCTCGTGAGGACATGCCAAAGCCTATTTTAAGAAGCGACGTTCTAAAATTAGACGATTTAAAAGAGGGAATGGTATTAACGGGCACAGTAAGAAATGTAATCGATTTTGGAGCGTTTGTGGATATTGGAGTTAAACATGATGGTTTAGTACATATTTCAGAGATGAGTGATAAATACATTAAAAATCCATCTGACGTTGTATCTGTTGGTGATATTGTAAAAGTCAAAGTAATAAAAATAGATAGAGAAAGACAAAAAGTTGGACTATCTATGAAAGTATAAAATAAAAGAAGCGGTTTTAATCCGCTTCTTAATTTTTTATTCATCTTCTATTCCTGTATATTTTTCTTGAATTTCTTTTATTTCATCATAATGATTTTCTAGGATATCTAAAAAAACATCAGCCAAATTAGGATCAAATTGAGTTCCTTTATTGTTTCTAAATTCTTCTTTAATAACATCTAAAGGTAAGGAATTACGATAAGACCTTCTAGAACTCATAGCATCAAAACTATCAGCTACAGCTGTAATTCTAGCTAAATATGGTATATTTTCTCCAGCAAGTCTACTTGGGTAACCATTACCGTCATATCTTTCATGGTGATGTTCAACAATTGGTAAAATATTTTGGAATATTTTTGCATGTGATAATATATGAACACCAATATTTGGATGCTGTTTAATTTGAGAATATTCGTCATCAGTAAGTTTGGCTTCTTTTTGAAGTATAGCGTCAGGTACACCAATTTTTCCAATATCATGGAATAAACCGCCAATTCTTAAAGTATCTAAATCAGCTTCTGGTAATCCTAGATATTTTCCAAGCAAAACAGAGAATTCAGAAACGCGGTCAGAGTGACCTCTTGTATATGTATCTTTTGCTTCAACTGTATAACGTAATGTCTGAATACTTTCTAAATAAGCTTGTTCTAGTTTTTCATATGTATCAGATAATTCTTCATTAATCTTTTTTATTTGATTCATTTGAGCAATAGATTTTATTCCAGATTCAATAAGCAATAATAATTGGTCAAATTTATCGCTTTTTTCACAATAACCTTGTATATCTAATCTTCTAATAGTTTCTAGTGGTGGAGCTAAATCTTTATGTCCTGTAAGCAATAAAATATATAGGTCTTTATTAAATTTTCTAATTTCTTCAACAACCTGATCACCATGAATAGGTGTCATAATAAAGTCCAATATCATAAGGTCAAAATGTTCATTTCTCACTAATTCTATTGCTTCTTTTGGATCTGTCACTCCTACAAAATTATAACCAGATCTTTTTAAGAAAATAGATAAAGAATCTACAATACCTTGTTCATCATCTACAGCTATAATTTTATAATTTTGATTTTCGTTATTTTCTAAATTCTGCAATCCTTTTCTCATTATTATACCTCATAATATATTATTTATTATTTTTTACATATTATATTAATAAAAATAATAAAAAGCAATAGTTTTAATCAAAAATTTTTGCTAAAACAATTGCTTTTTTAAGTAAAATACGGAATTCTACAAAGGTAATATTATAGTAAAAGTGGTACCTTTGCCAGGCTCAGATTCAAAAGTAATATCTCCACCAAAATGAGCTTTTATTGTAGAATAAGACATATATAAACCAAGTCCTGTACCATTTTTCCCTTTAGTTGTAATCATCTCTTTAAACAACTTATCCTTAACCTTTTTAGGTAAACCACAACCATAATCTTTTACTGAAATATATAGCTTATTATCATTTTCCTCAACTATCAAATCAATATTTTGTTCAGGTTTTCCATTATATGCTTGTATAGAATTTGATATCATATTATTAATTACTTGAACTAAGCTATTAACATCACCATGTATAAGTCTGTGTTCATCCGTTTTTACAGAGATATTTAAATAAATAATAGCGTTTTTAAGTTCATGTTTCATTAAAATATCTACTCTTTTAATTAATTCCTCTATATCAAAAGTAACGTTTTCTGTTTCTGATAAAGTGACTGCTTGTCCTTTAACAGCAGTGATAATGTCAGACATATATTCTGTATAGTTTTTAATTTTTGATATCCAAGAATCCATATCTTTTGCGATATCATGATGGTCTTGACTATTTACTTGAGGGTCATCAATTGAAGAGTCATATTCTTTAGTTAAATCAGTTAATGCTTCAGCTGCACCAGATATTGACATTATAGGAGTTTTTAAGTTATGAGCAATTCCACCAATTAATTGACCTAATGAAGCAAGTCTTTCTCTTTCCATCAAAGTTTCTTGACTGTTGTGGATTTTTTCAATATTCTTAATAGTCATTTCTTGTATTTGGTTATAATAATATGCAAGGTCACTAAACTCATCATTTGAAACTATAGGAAGAATTTGTTTCTTATCGATAGTTTCAGTATTTAAAGTATTCAAAATATTTTTTAAACCATTAGAAGTTCTAACTAAGTTTGCAGAGATATTATGTGACCATATTAATAAAAGAATAGAGTATACTACTAATACTAAAATAATTAATCCAAAGTAATATAATAGTAAATTAAAATCTATAACAGGATATTTAAATCCAATATACCAATTACCTCCGTTGGAATCTGTTAATTTCATAGTATATAATTGTGCATCTATACCAAATGATTCATATAAAAATCCATTTGATTGATCAAAGAAGAAATCACGATAACTTAGGACGAAATTGCTAATACTTCCTTCTGGATTAGATACATAAATCTCTTCATCATTAGGAGTTATAATAAAGTAATAATGAGAATAGTCTTGCAAAGGAATAGAAGACAATATTTCCTTTAAGTCCTCCATATTAACTTGATCCTCTGTTATATTTTTAGACTCTAAATAACCTTTATAATAACTTCCTGTAGCAAAACCTTCTTGTTGAACAGCTTTTGAATAACCTATTAAAGATATTATAATTAAAATAAGTGCTATAAAAGGAACCATTTGGAATAACAAGTTTTGAGAATTTGTTATTCTAAATCCAGTATGTTGTTCATATTTATTTGTTAATTCATATGTTGACAATATTACTTTATTTAATATCTTTTGAGTTCCTATTAATAAGACAATTGATACAATAGCAGCAATAGCAATTATCATCAGAGTAAATCTAATTATAGCAAAAGTAGATGCCAGCATAATAAAATTAAAGATTATTCCAATAGAAATAATTAGAAATACTTGTACAAAAAATACTTTATAAGGTATATTTATACAGTCTTTTCTTACAGCTTGTATTTCTTGATAGGTAATTTTTTCTTTTTTATAGAATTTATCAATGTATTTATAAATTCTAGGCATTAAAATTCTAAAAGAAAGTAAGTGTACTGTAACGCCTATAATATATACAACTGTATATTGCTGTATATGAGTAAGTCTTTGAACCTCTCTTTGAAAAGCAAAGTTTTCTGAAAGAGGTGGGAAGTTTTGTACTAATGGCATAATAAAATAGATAAGTACAACTGAAATTGCATCAATTAAACAAATCATTAAAATGAATTTCAGTTTAAAGTTTTTTAATTCTTTAGTATGCATTTTTATATCCTTCTTTCTTTAATTATTATCAAAAGATTGAATAATATATAAAATCTTTTGTAAATATGAAATGTCTACGCCTGACCAAGATAAGCCGAGTTTATTTAATTTTTCAAGACTTAAATCTTGCGTATAAACATTTAAATTATTATTTAAAATATACTCTCTTGTATATTCATCAGTGTGTTTATCTAGTTCTGTTAAAAAAGTATCTAATTTAACATCTACTATATCATAATTAAGTATTTTTAGTAAAGAAATTAAATTAGAAATTGAAACTTCTTTATTACTTAAAATATGATATATTGATTGATGATAATCGCATTCTAGTAAGGATACTATAAATTTAGAGCATTCATCAACAGGACTAAATTCTAGTTTAATATCTAAAAACTCTTTTGCAATCATTTTACAGTCAATGATTGCTTTTAATGAAGCCATAAATACATTTTGTGTTTTGTTCTGTTGAAATACACCATCAGAAAATCTAGGCATAATATTACCAAGTCTAAATATAATAGCATTTAGACCATTATTATTAGTAGCAGATAAAATCTCTTTTTCAGCTTCAAATTTACTAATAAGATAAGGATTATGATTAAATCTTTGATTAAAATATAAAGTATTTTCATCAAATGGAGTTTCTGTAGTATCATTACCTTTAAATCCAGCTATAGATAAAGTAGAAATATGTGCTAAAGAAATATTATTACCGCAGAAATCTATTAAATTACAAACACTTTTTACATTATCTTTTCTAATTTGCATAGGTTTTACAAAGTGTTTTACATTTGCTGCTGAATTAATTACACAGGTTACAGTATTTTGAAGTTTTTTATAAATATCCTTATCTAACCCTAATTCAAAATTAGTAATATCACCATTTAAAATTTCAATTTTTTCTTTTGCCATATTTACTAAGTCTGGTCTATTAGGGAAATAATAATCAAACATTTTTTGTAATCTTGTTTTACCAGATAGATTGATTTTATTTCTTATAATTGAATAGATTTTTTTAACATTCTTATTTAGTAATAGTTCTTTTAATAAATGAATACCTAAAAATCCAGTAACACCAGTAATTAAAACGCAAGATAAATCAAATTTTTTAACATTATTTAAAATTTTAATATTATCTATATTAGATAAATCAGGCAACATTTGAGTTGAACTATGGTTATCAATAAAATAAGCCAAATCTTTAATATTAGGGTTATTATAAATATCTTGTATTGTGATGTTATAATTTTGTAAATGTGTGTATATTGATGTAAGTGATAAAGAGTCAATACCTAGGTCATCAAGAAAGTCATCAGTAACAGAAAAATCATCTGTGCCTATTAAATCTTTTATATAATTAAATAAAGAAATTTCTGTTTTAGTAGAAGGCGCAATTAAATTATTTCTACTTTTTTCTAAAGTTTCTGATGCAATTTTTTGTAATTCTTTACGATTAATCTTTCCTGAAGAGTTTCTTGGGAATTCTTTAAGTTCAACAATTTTCTTAGGTTTCATATAAAATGAAATATTACTATTTATAA
This sequence comes from uncultured Clostridia bacterium, assembly GCA_944392525.1. The sequence goes on from CALXXB010000031.1 coordinate 12,763, forward strand.
AATTTTTAATGTTAAATAGTGAAATATTTTCTTCTTTTTGGACTAAGAAAAGAACAATTGCTTTAGTATTTCTATAAGGTACTGCAACAGGATATACTTCAAAATGATTACCAAGCAAACTTTGAATTCTTGTTTCAACTTCATTTAAAGCAACTAAATATCCACCATTAACTTTTACGACATCATCATCTCTACCAATAAATTCTATCTCTAAATTTTTATTTATTTTTGCAATATCTCCGGTTCTATATGCGTGTACTTTCTTCTTTAAAATAGGATTATATATTTCAATAAATCTATTTTTAGTTTGTTCTGGAAGGTGCAAATAGCCACTGGCTATATTTTTAATAGATAAGTCATCTTCATAAATAATAAGTTCACCTTTAACACCAATAGGCATAAATTCACGATTATTATTTATAATAGCTAATCTAGCTCCAAAGATTGGAGAGCCGATACTTGTATAATTATGTGACATTTCATATACACGTACATCTTTACAAGTTGTAAACATTGTTGTTTCCGTAGGACCATATAAGTTTAAAATTTTTAGATTACTATATTTTTCTAAAAGATTTTGTAAAATATATGGCTTTAAAGTTTCGCCACCTGTACCAAGAATTCTTAAATGTGATAAATCAGCATTCAAAAGTTTATCTTGAATTGATATATGCTCTATCCATTTTGGTATCAAGAAAGATCTAGAAACATGATATTTTTCCATTAATCTAATAACCTTTTCAGGATTTAATTCTTCATCTTTTTTTGCTAAAAGTAAAGTACCTCCAAATAGTAAAGCTGTATATATATCAATCCCAGAAGCATCAAAAGAATACTTTAGAAGAGATATAGAAACATCATTACTAGTTGCTTTTAATAGCGGATCGTGTTCAATCGAATAACGTAAGTTACAAATATTTTTATGCATAACCATGGTACCTTTTGGATTTCCAGTAGAACCAGATGTATATATAATGTATGCAATATTTTCTGGCTTGATTTTTACATTTAAATTAGAAATATTATTGTCTAAAGATAAATCTAATTTATCAATATCAATTACAGGATAAGTATCAGGTAATTTTTTTCCATAATTATTATGAGTTAAGATACATTTTGGATTGCAGTCCTTTAAAATATAATTAACTCTAGAAGAATCTTCATCTGGCAAAATAGGTACATAACAACCACCAGACTTTAGAACCGCAAACATTGAAGCAATCATTTCTATACTTTTATCAAAAAATAATGCAACTGGTGTATTATTAGAAACTCCTAAATCTCTTAACTTTTTAGCAATATTATTTATTTTTATATTTAATTCTTTGTAAGTAATGATAGAATCACCACAAATAATAGCATTATTGTTAGGATATTTTTTAACTATGTCTTCAAAAACAGAAATAACATTTTCGTTTTGAAGATTACTAGAAGATTTAACATTTCCGGTATTGTTGAATTGTTCTAATTTATTAATATCATCTGAAGATAGAACATCAATATCATGTAAATCCTCTTTTCCAGAAAGTACTTCTTCAATTAAGTGTAAAATAATACTATTCATTCTTTTAATATCATCTTCATTAAAACAAGATAATAGATAGTCATAATAAATCCATTTATCATGATTTAAAGAAGAAAGATGTATTGTTAGTGGATTATTTTGTTCATCTAAAGAAATCCAATAACATTCACCCATATCATGAGTGTTAGTTTCGTTTTCTAATTGATTAATTTGGTAAGAAACTCCAATTTCATATAAAGCAGAATTGTCACCAGTCTTCTTAGCATATAATTCCTGGATTTCATGATATGGAAAACTAGAATGTTTATATAATGACAAATTAGTACTTGTTATGGCTTTGCATAAACTACAAAAAGAAGTGTCATGTGGAATATCAATAAATAAAGGCAAAGTTGACACAAACATTCCAGTACAATCTAATTCTTTTAACCTTTTTTGACGATTTAGAAAAGGTGTACCAAATATAAGTTTATCAAAGTTAAAAATTTTGTAAAAATAAACAGCAAATATTCCCAAAAAGAAAGAATATTCATTAATTTTGTTTTCTCTACAATATAAGGAAATTTTATTAAATAAGTCAGCATCAATTAATTGTTCATAACGATTAGATTTTTTATCAAAAAAATTACTATTATGAAATAATTTTGAGGCTGATAAATTATCAACATAATTATTCCAAAAATTTTTATCCATATTATATTTTTCAGAATTAACATATTTTTTTTCTCTGTTAATCAAAGAAAGGTAACTTGTTTTAGGTGATAACTCTAAATTTTCACCAGAAGATAATTTGCTATATATATCTTTAATTTGTTCTGCAACTTGAGTCATACCCCAAGCATCAGCTATGATATGATGGGCTTTATAAAGTACAAATGTGAAATTTGGAGTAGCGATGATACAGAAGCAAAATAATTTATCTAATGTAATTTCGATTTTTTTATATTTATCAATTACATTAGATATATCATCATTATCTAATTGAACTTTCTCAATATTAAAAGAAACATTAGAATCAAAAAATTGTTGTAGTTTGTTTCCTTCTTTTAAAAATTTTATATGAAAAGAATCATTTAAATTTATAATAGTATTAAGAGTTTTTTCTAGTAAGTTAACATCTAAATTACCTTTTAATTTCATCACAGTTAATATGTGGCAAACAGATGAATTTTTTTCATTAACCTGCTGCATTTGCCAAATATTTTTTTGAGGGTTTGTTAATTCGTAAACATCCTTTTCTATCATATTTCTCACCTTATATAATAAATAATTTACTTAAGTAAAATTATATAGTTTTTTGTTATAAAATGTCAATAGATTGTAATCGTTCTTTTTGCTATTTTCTAAGTTTTTTTATTACACCTTTTAAAGTCTTTTTAATTCTTAATTTTTATATTAGTTTTAATAAAATTTGATTAAAAACTCTAAATAAGGAAACAATATTTTTGAGGTGAATTTTTTGAGAAGAAACAAAAATAAATCAAAAAGAATAATATTTGTGGCTATTTTTTTAATATTTATTTGGATATTTGGATTCTATTTATATACTACATATCAAAATATCGAAATAAATGAAAGTAATTATACTGCAGAAAGGCAACAATCCACAATAAAAGAACAAACTGTGGAAAAAGCAGAAGAAAATAGTAACACAGTTGCAGATATGTTAGAAGAAACAACAGAAAAAGTAGTAGGAATTTCAAAATTAAAGAATACAGGAAGTAGTATATTTTCTAATAGTCAAGAAAGTGATTTAGGATTAGGAACAGGATTTATAGTAACGTCTGATGGCTATATAGTAAGTAACAGCCATGTGACAGGAGAAAAGTATAGTAAATGCTATGTAACATTAGAAAATGGAAACAACTATGAAGGGACTGTAGTTTGGAGTGATACTGATTTAGACCTATCTATTGTAAAAATAAATAGCAAGAATTTGCCATATATGAGTCTAGGAGATTCCAGTTCAATTAGAGTAGGGGAAACTGTTTATGCAATAGGAAACCCGATAGGGTTTGAATTTAGAAGAACAGTAACATCAGGAATTATAAGTGCAAAAAACAGAACAATAAAAATAGAAGAAGAAAATAAAACTTCTTACATGACAGATTTAATACAAACAGATGCAACAATAAATCCTGGAAATAGTGGAGGACCATTAATATATTCAAATGGAGAGGTCATTGGAATTAATACTGTAAAGATATCAACAGCAGAAGGAATAGGATTTGCAATACCAATTAATATAATAAAACCAATAATAGAGAGTTTTAAAGAAACAGGAACATTTGAGGAGGCAACTATTGGAATTTATGCTTATGATAAAGAAGTAATACCATATTTAAATTCTAGTTATAATACAATAAATTTTGATACAGGAATATATGTTGCACAAATTACAAAAAATGGACCAGCAGATAATACAGAATTAAAAGAAGCGGATATTATTACAAGTATAGACGGTAAAGAATTGAATACAATGAATGATTTAAGAGAATATATTTATACAAAAAAGCCAAATGATGAAGTAATACTTAAAGTTACAAGAGGTAAAATAAGTAAAGAGATAAAACTAGTATTAGGGAAAAAATAGCAAAAAGAAAAACCCAAAGCAAAGCAAGGGGAAAAGATAATTCTTTTTTTAAAGAAGGCTAGTCGTCGGTGACGTCATCGAACCAGACTGAATTGAACTTACCGTAGAACCACTCAAGGGTGTAGTTAGTCTGCCAGTCGTATATGTCTTCCTTGACGACAGTGTACTTCTGACCGACAACCAAAAATGACGGATTAGAACAATTGTAATAGCATTCAGTGCCACCGTTATAGCGAACCTTCTTTACCATGAATTTCCTCCTTTTGCAATCGCAATACCTACGCTGCCATACATTAGATGAATAGGAGTAAAAACATTCATCACAATTAACATAAATGGTCAAAAGTGTAATTATTCAGTATTTTCATCCATAAAATCAAATCTTCTAGAATAATCTTTAGTTTCTTGATTTGACATATAGACTTCAGAACGGTTTTGCTTTAAGAATTCTATTATTTCATATACATCAATCCATATTTCATTTGGACTATCTACTTGAGACTCATCAAAGATAAGCTGCATACCAAAATGAAGGTGAGGAACGTTTATATTATTTACATTTTCTTTTATACTATATCCGGTCATACCAAGGTATCCGATAACATCTCCAGCTTTAACGGTATCACCTTCTTGCAAATTTTCTACATATGGATGGTCTTTTCTTAAATGAGCATAATAATAGTATCTTTTAGAATCAAAACTTCTAATTCCAATTCTCCAACCGCCATATTGGTTCCAACCTAAATGTTCAACTATTCCAGATTCTACTGCAATAATAGGAGTTCCGATACTTCCCATTAAATCATTTCCTAAATGAGTTCTTTGGAAACCATAGGACCTAGACTTTCCAAAGTCATCATAATGAGAAAAAGAATAATTTTTTGCAATAGGAAGAAATGCTTTTACTCCATATTTTTGAGTAAATGTAGTTTCTCCATTTTCAGTTTTAGTTTCTATAGAATAAGTGCCAATAAAGTTAGAAAGAATAGCAGAATAAGCTTCATAATAGTAATTATAATATTTTAAGTCTTGTGTAAGTTTTTCCATAGTTTCTCCATTTTGCAGTTTTTCTATTAATTTATCTAAATCAGTTTTTTTGAAGTTATCAAAATCACCACCACATTTACAAGCAAGGTAGCTTAAAAGTTCTATCCAATTATATTCTATTTCAGAATTTTTATTATGAGAATCAATATCTAATTTAGCTGTTAAATTCATAGCTTCAGAAGTAACATTAAAATCAACCCATTTTATATAGTCTTCTTCTTTTTCTTTATTATCAGAATCATTTGCAAAAGATACGAAAAGGAGAATAGAAAGTGAGATTATTAACATTATAAAAAAACAAATAATAAATTTCCTATTTATTTTAAAAGATTTAATCAGCAAAAAATTCACCCCATACAAATATATGGTAAAAAGATTAATATTATGATAAGATATAAAAGGTAAAATTAATAACAAAAAATAAAAAAGAAAAAATAGAACCGGGAGAGGAGAGTTTATAATGAATGAATTTATGAAATGCGCAAATGAGAATGCTGAAAATGGAATCGAGAAAAAAGAAGGAGGGCCATTTGGAGCAGTAATAGTTGATAAAAATGGAAATATAATTTCAAATGGAAATAATAAAGTATTAAAAAATAATGATCCAACAGCACATGCAGAAATTGTTGCAATAAGAGAGGCTTGCAAGGAATTAAATACTTATGATTTATCAGATTATATTTTATATACTTCTTGTGAACCATGTCCAATGTGTTTATCAGCAGCCATTTGGGCAAATATAAAGACTATATATTATGGTTGTACAAAAGAAGATGCAAATAATATTGGTTTTAGAGATGATATTATTTATGATTATTTAAAAGGTGAAAATAAAAGTTTAGTAAAATTAGAAAATATTGATAGAGAAGAGTGTTTAAAAACATTTGATAAATATAGTAAAGAAAATGGAATAATTTATTAAAAATAAATAAAACGAGAGAAAAAACTCTCGTTTTATTTGTTTTGTGGTATTGTTCTTATATGAACATCTCTTAATAAATCCATCTTAATATTACTTGGAGCTCCCATCATTAAATCTTGAGATCTACTGTTTAATGGAAATGCTATTACGTCTCTTATTGATTCAGTATCTGCAAGTAACATTATCATTCTATCAATACCATGTGCTATACCTGCATGAGGTGGAGCACCGTATTGGAATGCTGTATATAAGGCACCAAATTTTGTTTTTACTTCTTCTTCTGTATATCCTGCCATTGAAAATGCTTTAATCATTACTTCAATGTCATGATTTCTAACAGCACCAGA
>CALXXB010000032.1 GCA_944392525.1 uncultured Clostridia bacterium
AAATTATCAAAATTAATATCCCAAATCCAAGAAACATCAAAACCATCTGCAATATTATCATTTAAAACAAATAATAATTCTTTTTCTTCATCATCTTCATTTAAAATTCTAAGACTTACATTACTACCAGTAGGGTTTTTGGCTAAGTTTATAATTGTTGGGACACCTCTTACAGTTACTTCTTCTAATCTACCATTATTTAATACAAATTTAGATAAAGCTTCCTTTACGATTTCTGTATCTATATTATATAAACTAACACAAGCTATAACTGCAACTAAATTATAAATATTATAGATACTGTTAAATCTTATTTTATAAGTAACATCATCAACATTAAAAGTTCTGTTTTTTAAATCAACTTTTGTTGCAAGTTTATAAATAGGGTTATCACCATATCCACAATTTGGACATTTGAATTTACCAATATGAGAATATTGATAATATTCATATTCTAATCTAGTTTTACAGAAAGGACAGAATTTTCCTTCTCCTGCTTCTTTTTGTTCAGTTGTTGCAAAATCATATTTCTCAACGCTAAAGTAGTAAACATTGCTATTATTTGGATTTGCTAGACCTAGTCTTGCAACATTAGGGTCATCTGCATTTAATACTAAATTACCGTTATAAGTTTTTAAAAATTCATTAATTTTTAAAATTAGTGACTCAACTTCACCGTTTCTATCTAATTGATCACGGAAGAAGTCTAAAACAACTAAAGTATTTAATGGAAAATCTTTGAATACTACAGGAACATATCCTTCATCAACTTCAAAAACTAAGTAATCTGCTTTTATTTTTCCAGTTAGAGTACAATTTTTAAGTATAGTTGATAAAATTCCTGTTTCCATATTATTTCCTTCTGTGTTGCTTACGACTTTTTTACCAGCAGTTTTTAGAACGTAACCAATAGCATTATTTGTCATAGTTTTACCATTTGTTGCAGTAACAGCAATAACAGGAGAGGTTACTTTAAAATATTTAAAGATATTAGGATTCCATTTGTAAGCGATTTTTCCTAAGAAATTACCTCCATGTTTACCACAAATTTTTAAACCAATATTTAATATTTTCATAATTAATATAATAAAAAAGTTTCTCATACGCATTACTCCAATTTAATTTTTTTGTTATTATATCATAACCACAATATAAGGACAATAAAATATTTATTAAATTTATTGATATTTTCAAATCTATATAGTAGAATGCTCTTGAGGAGAAAAACAATGGAATATATAAAAGAAGAAATAATAAAAAATATAGAATTAACAAAAGAAAATGTATATGTATTATTAGATTTTGATAAAACAATAACAAGCTATGATAGTTTGGACTCTTGGGCAGTCGCAGGAATGGCAGCAGATGAAGGTTGCGAAGCAGAAGTAAACAAGTTATATGAAAAATATAGACCAATTGAAATGAATTATAATATTTCATATGAAGAAAAATATAAGAAGATGGAAGAATGGTATAATTCATGTATGAATTTATATTATAAATATCATTTAAACAGAGAAAAACTAAAAGAGGCTGTAAAAAATAGTGGTTTAATATTTAGAAAAGGAGCTAGAGAGTTTTTAAAATATACTTATGAAAATGATATTCCAGTAATAATTTTATCAGCAGGAGTTGGAAGTGTAATAAAAGAATTCTTAAAAGAAAAGAAATGTTTTTTTGATAATATTTTCTTAATTAGTAATACGTTTATTTATGATGAAAATGGTAATGCCTTTAAATTAGAAAATTCATTAATACACACAATGAACAAAACAGTAGAAGGACATTTAAAAGGAAAAAGAAAAGAAGAGTTTGATAAAAGACCATATAGATTATTATTTGGAGATACTATTGAAGATATAAATATGACACCTAAAAAAGACTTAGAAAAAACTATAAAGGTTGGATTCTTAGATAAAGAATTAGAAAATTTATCAGCATATAGAGAAAAATTTGATATAGTACTTACAAAGGAAGATACAACTTTTGATAATGTAAGAAGAATAGTTAAAATCTAAAAGCGATAGAAAAAAATAAAAAGGAGATAAGTTTTGATTATCTCCTTTTAAGGTTCTTCTATTAAATCTTTCCAGTATTTTTTGGGCATAAATTGCATTTGGCATCTAGGATTAGTACGCTCTTTAATTGCAATAGTATTAAAAAATAATTTCCATAATTTTTGATATGTGATTTCATCATTAGAAATGGAAGGAATTTTTATATCTTCGCTATTTATTATTCTATATTCTTTTCCATTATATATAAAACATAAATCTCTATTTTTATCATGAATTATAAATTGCATAGTAGGCATACGGTTAATAAAATGCTTACCAAGTGGTTCTAATATATTATTGTCTGGGTGAATACTAGCATAGCATAAGTTGTCACTGACTTCTCTAAAACGCAATAGACCTTTTAGTTTATGACATTCAGCTAATGCTTTTCTTCTTAAATTAATTACTTTAAATACATAGGAAATAGTAATTTTATTATTAATTTCAGGACCAATATCAAACCCGTTACATAAATATTTTAAGATATTTAGTTCCTTGTCTTTATCATTTGATAAAAAAGCATAATAAGAATTATATAAAGCTTCTTTACAAATGTTATTTACTACACCATCAAATATTCTTTGTGATTTTTCATAATCTGTTTTGATGATTGTAGTGTTATCTAAAAAATTATCTATATAATTATTAGACGCAACTATTTTCTGAGGTAAGGTCTTATTTACATAGCAATCAAATACTATTGAGAGCAATCCTTCAAAACTCCCATCATAAATATATGTTTTATTTATAAGTTTCCAGTTAGACATTTTATTTTATCCTCCTTTGTAGGTTGTAATTTATCAAAAAGTGATAATTGTTTAAATTCTGGGTTAGGCAAAGAATTTCTTTCTTGATATATAAGGTTTGTTTCTATAAAATTTTCATTAAAATTATAAACCTTTTCAAAATATTTACCTTTACAAGTAATAAAGTATTTTGCTCTTTTTAATGTAATTCCTAACTTCTTTAAATTTTCAAAATCAAGAGAAGCATTTCTTCTAGCTCTTATTATTTTTTTAGCAGAGATAACACCTATGCCGGGTATTTTTAAGAGTTCTAAGTAATTGGCTGTATTTATTTCAACAGGAAATTTATCAAGATTACGAAGTGCCCAGTCACATTTAGGGTCTAAAATAGTATTGAAATTAGGATGTTTTTCATCTAAGAGTTCATCTACTTTAAATCCATAAAATCTAAGTAACCAATCTGCTTGATATAATCTATTCTCACGAAGAAGAGGTGGTGACTCTAAAGTCGGCAAATTTTTATCATTATTAATGCTTATATAAGCAGAATAATAAACTCTTTTTAAACTTAATTTATTATATAAACTTTCAGATAGTTTCAATATTTTTAAATCACTTTCAGGAGTAGCACCAATAATAAGCTGTGTTGTCTGACCTGCTGGTACGAAGTTTTCCTTAAACCTGTTTTTATCTAATTTGTTCATCTTAATATTATTTGAAACATAAGTCATAGGAGTAAGAATTCCAGCTTTTTCTTTTTGTGGTGCTAAGAGTTTTAAACTATCATTAGAAGGAAGCTCTATATTAATACTCATTCTATCTACTAATTTTCCGAAGTTTATCAATCAGTTCCTTACTACATCCAGGAATAGTTTTACAGTGAATATAGCCATTGAAATTGTATTCATTACGAAGGATAGTAACTGTTTTTACTAACAATTCCATTGTATAGTCAGGATTTTTTATAACAGCTGAACTTAAAAATAATCCTTCTATGTAGTTTCTTTTATAAAAATTAATAGTTAAATCTGCTACTTCACGTGGAGTAAAGGTTGCACGTTTTACATCATTACTTCTACGATTAATACAGTATTTACAATCATATATACAGGCATTTGTAAACAATATTTTAAGAAGTGAAATACACCTTCCATCAGCACCCCAGCTATGGCATATCCCTGATACATGACCATTGCCAATTCCATTGTTTGTATTTTTTCTGCTGCTACCGCTGGAGCTGCAAGAAGCATCGTATTTTGCGGCATCTGATAATATTTCTAGTTTTTCAAAAATATCCAAATTAATCACCTTACCGAACATTTGTACTCATTATAGCACAAAAAAATAAAAAGTCAAACATTTATTTGACTTTTTTAAATCTAAAAATACATTTTTTCTTTAAAAATTCGGAAAAATCAGCAGGTGTACCGATTAAAAAATTTTCTTTATTTATAATAAAAGCATGAGTTCTATCTATATAAAGATAGAAAAAATTTTTAGTTTCGAATGCTTTACGAAGTTGATAGTATTTAACAGTATCTGTCTGTAATTTATCTTGTATTTTAAAATATTTTTCATAAAATTTAAATGTAAAAGATTTTTCTTCTTTAATTGTTTTCCCATTTAACTCTTTATTTACAACAGAGATAGGGTGAAAATATCTGTATAAACAAAAACAAGTGAAAATAATACAACTAAGAATAGCAAGTAAATAATAATTATAAGCTATTTGTAATACAATACAAAACAAGATAAGGAAAATAATAGTTGCAGTAAATAATACATATGAAAAATGATATTTCTTAGAATGAAATCCTAGGAATTCTTTATAAGTTTCTTTAGAATATTTAGTTTTATTTTTAAATAATACTTTCAAAATTATCACCATGAAAAGTATATCAATAATTTTTAAAAAAGAAAAGCTTTATTGAATAAATATATTAGTTATGTTAAAATTGATATATGTAAATATATTTTTCTATCAAGTAGTGAATGCTACTTTGTTTATACAGTATGGTTTGGACAGCTGATAGGAGGTACAGCTATGATTTCTGATGAGATGCTTAAAAATCTTGCAATTGGTACGGTGATTAAGTCAAGCGTTCCAAAGAGAAGATGGAGCTACATGAGCGACGGTGACCGAAATGGAAAGGAGAATCAGACACTTAGCTTTAAAGGTTTTGGTGATACGATTGATTGGTTCTTTGTAGGAATCAAAATTATAGGACAAAAAAGGTTCCTAAAATGTGTTGAGAAAGATCCTGTTTTGTCCTTGGAATTCAGCGGAGGGGCTGCGTGCTTCTATGGAGAGAAAGAGCTAAACAATATTGCTAGATATTGGTTTGATAGGGAGTTTAGCTATCCTAAGAGCATGACCATCGAAGATGTCAATCTGCTTCTTGGAGTTGAGGTGAAGCCATCGAACAAGAAGTATACTTTTGTAAAAGATGATTACTCACCAGAGAGCTTTGTAAAACACCGAGGAGCATACCGAGGAACTAGGGTAAGACATTTGGCTTACTCATACAATGTAGATGAGTTGCCAAGTTCTCCTGCAACAGACATTGTTTTTATAGATAAGCCTTACTGGCTTGCATCAAGGACTGTTTCTGTGGAAGGAAACTGTGCTTACTTCGGGCTTGGAGAGGTTACAGAAGATGGTTGTGTCAACATGGGACACAGTCTCTTTAAGTCTACTGGTGAAGCACTAGGCGGAAGAAATACCGCCTATGTAAGAACGGTGATTTATGTGGACCCGAAGCTTTTCGAACTTGTAAAGCTAAACAGCGGAGCTTTCAGGTTGGTAAAATCATAAGAGCTGTACAGGAGGAGGTCTTTTTAGGCCTCCTTCTTATATTTAACAAAAAATATATATGTAATTTAGATAATAAATTATAAAATAGTAACAATTTGAATAAAAATTAATATAATTAAATAGGTGATATATAAATGGCATATTCAGATAGAGAATTATTAGCAAGAATAATACAATGTGAGGCAGGAGGAGAGGGAGATAATGGAATGAAGGCTGTTGCATCTGTTGTAATGAATAGAGTTAATGTATCTGAGGGAGAGTATGCAAGAGTATCTCAAGGAGGAAGTATTAGAAATATAATTTTCCAAGAAAGACAATTTGACTGTAGCACAGAAACTTTGCTTGGTAATTATAATCCTCAAAACATTTATAATATGAATCCAACAGAAGAACATTATTACATAGCTGATTGGGCATTATCCGGAAACAGACTAAATGAAATTGGAGATTGTTTATGGTACTTAAATCCATTTAGACCAACATGCTCAAGTACTTTTCCCATTAATGGCTCAGGAACGTTTCACACAAGATTAGGAGAGCACTGTTTTTATAGGCCAACAGAAAGATATAGAGAAACTTAAAAAAGAAAGGAGATTTTTATGGTAGATAGTAGTAAAGATGATACTAGAAGAGAAACAAGAGAAAATGTGATTGATCAAAATTCACCAGAGATTTTAACAAATTCTATTTATACGCCAGCTTTTTTAAGAACACAAATAGGAAAGTTAATGAGAGTAGAGTTTTTAATAGGTACAAATAATTTAGTAGATAGAGTAGGATACCTTCAAGATGTAGGGGCAAGTTACATATTACTTCGAGCTGTAGAAAGTGATACAATTACTTTTTGTGATATTTATTCAATTAAGTTCATTAATATTTCAAATGGAGGAATGTATGGAGGAGTAAATAATAACAGATATCATTATTATTAATAGGTTGCAAAACCTATTTTTTTATGGTTTAATATAAAAAAATAGAGGGTATTTTTTATGAGATATATTAAATATGTTGAAACTAAATTAGGAATGATAGGAATAGTAGAAAAAGATAACAAAATAGTTAAAGTTATAATTATAAATGAAAATGATAAGAACAGTAAAGATAAAGAAGATTCAAAAAATGATTATGAAAATTATCAAGAAAAAGATACTGAATTATTATTAAAAGCTAAAAACGAATTAGAGGAATATTTTGAAGGAAAAAGAAAAGAATTTGATTTACCATTAGAACAAGAAGGAACAGAATTTCAAAAGAGAGTATGGAATGCTTTAGAAAAGATACCTTATGGAGAGACAAGGACTTATAAAGAAGTGGCTAAGATGGTAGGTAATGAAAAAGCCTCAAGAGCAGTAGGTATGGCAAATAATAAAAACAATATACCAATTATAGTTCCTTGTCATAGAGTAATTGGAAGTAACGGAAAACTTGTTGGTTATGCTTTAGGGTTAGATATGAAAAAATATCTTTTGAATTTAGAAAGTAAAAATAAATAATGGAAAGGATGAAATAAAATGGAATATGATGTAATTATAATAGGTGCAGGACCGGCTGGAATTTCTGCAAGCTTGTATACAGTAAGAGCAAATAAGAAAACATTGGTGTTATATGAAGATTTATCTAGTTTAGAAAAAACTCATAAAATAGAAAATTATTATGGTTTTGAACATGGTGTAGATGGAAAAGATTTATATGAAACTGGAATAAAACAAGCAAAGAACTTAGGTGTAGATGTAAAAAAAGAAGAAGTTATTAAAATAGAGATGAATATGGATAATGTAAATGATAAAGACAATAATTATAGATTTACAGTTACGACTTCAAATTATACATATAAATCAAAAACAGTAATATTAGCAACAGGAAACAAAAAGAACAAACCTAAGATTACAGGTATTGAAAAGTTTGAAGGAAAAGGTGTCAGCTATTGTGCTATTTGTGATGGATTCTTTTATAGAAACAAAGATGTTGCTGTTATTGGAAGCGGTGATTATGCTATTTCTGAAACAAATGATTTAATTAATGTTGTAAAAGATGTAACAATTCTTACAAATGGAGAAAAAGCACCTGACTTTAGAGCTGATAATGTTAAAATAGAAACTAGAGGAATAAAAGAAATTAGAGGAAATGATAAAGTAGAAGAAGTAGAATTAGAAGATGGAACAAAAATAAAAACAGATGGTGTTTTTGTAGCACAAGGAGTAGCTGGTAGTACAGATTTTGCTAAAAAGTTAGGAGCTTTAACTAATAAAGATAAAATAGTTGTAAATGAGAAAATGGAGACAAATATAGATGGACTATTTGCTTGTGGAGATTGTACAGGAGGATTACTTCAAGTATCAAAAGCAGTATATGAAGGAGCAATAGCAGGGCTAGAAGCAATAAGAAAGTGCTAATGTTCAATTGGGAGCACATATTAAATAATAAAAAATATATAAACATAAAAAGATGCAATTCTATAAAGAAATGCATCTTTTTATATCTTCTGGTAATTCAGCAGTTAGCTCTAAATTTTCTTTAGTAATTGGGTGAACAAATTTTATTTTATAACTATGTAGAGCTTGTCTAGAAATCAATTTAGAAGATTTACCATATAAAGAATCTCCAAGTAGTGGGTGACCAATAGATGCCATATGTAATCTTATTTGATGTGTTCTTCCGGTTTCTAATTTACACAAAACTAAACTATAATCTTTAAATTCTTCTAGTACTTTATAATGTGTTATTGCATTTTTACCATTTTCATCTATACATCTTTCGATTATACTTCCTTCTTTTCTTGCTATAGGTAGGTTTATTGTTCCGAATTTTTTATCAAATAAACCAGAGCATAAACATATATATTCTTTTTTAAAATTTTTTTCTTTCATTTGAAGGCTTAAAGATTCTTGGACATATTCACATTTTGCAAAAATAACTAAACCAGATGTATCTTTATCTAATCTATTTATAGGTCTTATTTTTTTCTTTAATCCTATTTTATCAAAATAGAAACGTACTCCATTAGATAAAGAGTTATCAAAATGCAGTATAGATGGATGAATTGCAATCCCTGATGGCTTATTTACAACAAGTAGCCATTCATCTTCATAAACTATATCTAAAGGCATCTCTTTTGGTACTATGTTTGAATTATCTTCACTATAATTAAAATCTATAACTAAGTTATCTCCAATGTTTACAGTAGCTCTTGTATCACAAACATTGCTATTTAAAAATATCATATTTTTTCTTATTAATTTATTTTTTAGTCTTGTTGATATTTTAAATTCTAATGATAATATTTCATTTATTGTTTTATATTTATTATCTTTAACTAAATATTCTAATTCCATTTTTTCCTCATTTCCAAACAATATTATACTATATAATACGTAAATAAGCAAAAGAAAGACAGAAGTTAATAAAATTTCTAATACTTGAAAAGTATAGAGTAATTTGTTAAAATAACTAAAGATGTGTCCTAGATTGTCGTTTTTTCTACAAAAGGAAACGTCCCTAATGGAGGTAATTATGAGAATAAGATATAAGAAATGGGCAAGACCAGAATTAGAAGCAAGTAAATTTTATGAGGATGAACCTGAAAAATGGAAAGGTAAATGGTGTGAGCATTTTGAGAATCCTGATTTACCATTTATGCTAGAATTAGGTTGTGGAAAAGGAACTTTTATATCTAAGCTTGCAGTTGAGAACTTGGGAGTGAATTATTTAGCAATAGATTTGGTAGATGCAATGCTTGGATTAGCTAAAAGAAATGTAGAACAAAGTTATTTAGAAGCATGTATAGAGCCTAAAAATGTTTTGCTTACTAGATTTGATATAGAGAGAATTAATTTAATATTAGATAAATCTGATAAAGTACAAAGAATATATATAAACTTCTGTAATCCTTGGCCAAGAGGAAAGCATAGAAAGAAAAGATTAACACATACAAGACAATTAGAAAAGTATAAAGAATTTTTAGTTGATGGTGGAGAAATATATTTCAAAACAGATGATGATGAATTATTTGATAGCAGTTTATATTATTTTGATGAATGTGGTTTTGAAATAATTTCTAAAACATATGACTTACATAGTGAACCAATCTTTGAGAAAAATATAGAAACAGAGCATGAGAAAATGTTTTCAGAGCAAGGAATAAAAATAAAAGCTTTAATTGCTAAATTAAAATAAATTTATTTTATTATTTTTGTTTTGTTTGTTATTTATTATTTTAATTTTTGTTATATATTGTTTATTAGTTTATTTTTTAGGAGGCTGTTTGTCATGACAGAGGAAGAAGTAAAAGAGCATAGTAATGATAGAGAATTTATATTAAAAGCAGTAGCAGAAAATGGAAAGTTTTTAGACTTAGCATCACCAGAACTTCAAAATGATAAAGAAGTAGTAATGACAGCTTTAGACCAAGATCCAGAGAGTTTAGAGTTTGCAAGTAGTATGCTGAAAAATGATAAAGAAGTAATATTGAAAGGAGTAAAAGGTGCTCCTTGGACAATATGTTATGCTTCTGAAAAACTAAGAGCAGATAGAGAAGTAATATTAGATAGTTGTAAAACTTATGGACAAGCATTATATTTTGCGAGTGAAGAATTAAGAGATGATAGAGAAGTTGTTAAGGCAGCAGTAGAAAATAAAGGTATAATAATAAAATATGCTTCAGATAGACTAAGAAATGATAAAGAACTTGCAATGATAGCAGTAAAACAAAATAAACAAAGCTATCACTTTATATCAGAAGAACTAAAACAAGATGAAGATATAAAAGCTTTAATGTAAATTGGCTTTATATATTTTATTTGTTGTTAATATTATTTGTTTTTAAGTACAAGATTGTAAAAAACTCTTGTGCTTTTTTGTTTTTACTTATATAATATCAATGAATTATTTTGTAAGGAGGAATTTTTAATGTCATTCATAGAAGAAATAAAAGAAAGAGCAAAAAAAGACATAAAGACAATAGTATTACCAGAAGCAGAAGATGTACGTACATTGGAAGCGACTAGAATGGTTCTAGATGAAAAATATGCAAAAGTAATATTAATAGGAAACAAAGAAAAAGTTTTAGCAAAAGCAAAAGAAAATAATATAGATATAACAGGAGTAGAGATAATAAATCCTGTAGAGTCAGAAAAATATGATGAATATGTAAATCTTTTATATGATTTAAGAAAACATAAAGGTATGACAATAGAACAAGCAAAAGAGTTAGTAAAAGACCCTACATATTATGGGATGTTAATGTTAAAAGATGAAGGAAGTATAGCTGATGGTTTAGTATCAGGAGCAGTACATTCAACATCAGATACATTAAGACCAGCTTTACAAATATTAAAAACAGCACCTGGAACAAAATTGGTATCAGCATTTTTCGTAATGGTAGTTCCAGATTGCGAATATGGAGAAAATGGAACATTTATATTTGGAGATAGTGGTTTAAATGAAAATCCAAATGAAGACCAATTATCAGAAATAGCAATATCATCAAGTAAGAGCTTTCATCAATTAGTTGGAAAAGAGCCTAAAGTTGCAATGCTATCATATTCAACACATGGTAGTGCAAAATCAGAATTAACAGAAAAAATGATAAACGCAACTAAGTTAGTAAAAGAAAAAGCACCAGATTTAATAGTAGATGGAGAATTACAACTAGATGCAGCAATTGTACCAGAAGTTGCTAAATTTAAAGCACCAGATAGTCCAGTTAAGGGAGAAGCAAATGTATTAATATTCCCTAACTTAGACGCTGGAAATATAGGTTATAAATTAGTACAAAGATTAGGTAAAGCAGAAGCATATGGACCACTTTGCCAAGGAATTGCAAGACCTGTAAATGATTTATCTAGAGGTTGCAGTAGTAAAGATATAGCAGGAGTAATAGCTATAACAGCAGTACAAGCACAAGATGAAAAATAAAGAGACTTGTCCCAAGAAAGGAGCGATAATATGAAAGTATTAGTATTAAACTCAGGAAGTTCATCATTAAAATATCAAGTAATTGATATGGAAACAGAAGAAACATTGGTAAAAGGAAATTTTGAAAGAATAGGTCAACCAAAATCATTTGTAACACATAAAGTAAATGGTGTAAAACACAAATTTGAACGTGAGGCAAGAAATCATGAGGAAGCGATTGAATTTGTTTTAGATAGGATAACAAATGAACATTATGGTGTATTAAAAAGCTTAGATGAGTTAGCAGGAATAGGACATAGAGTTGTTCATGGTGGAGAAAAGTTTTCCGAACCAGTTCTAATTACAGATGAAGTAATAGAAGAAATAAGAAAATGTAGTGATTTAGCTCCATTACATAATCCAGCAGCTGTACTTGGTATGGAAGCTTGCAGAAAAGTTGTTCCAAATATGAAAATGGTAGCTGTATTTGATACAGCATTTCACCAAACTTTACCTAAAGAAAGATACATTTATCCAATACCATATGAGTATTATGAAAAATATGGCATTAGAAAATATGGATTCCATGGAACATCACATCAATATGTTGCAGAAAGAGTAGCTCATTTACTTAAGAAAGATGTAAAAGATTTAAAAATAGCAAATTGTCATTTAGGACAAGGTGCAAGTGTATGTGCAATACAAAATGGTAAATCAGTAGAAACAAGTATGGGATTAACACCTCTTGGTGGTATAGTTATGGGAACAAGAAGTGGTGATTTAGACCCTTCTGTTGTAACTTATATGATGAATAAATTAAATTTATCACCTGAAGAAATGGAGAACGTTTTAAATAAAGAGTCAGGAGTATATGGAGTATCTAGAGTATCAATGGACTTTAGAGATATAGAAGCAGAGGCAAATGCTGGTGGTCATCATGCAAAATTAGCTTTAAAAATATTCCATAATACAGTAGCTGCTTATGTTACTAAATGTATAGTAGCAATGGGAGGAATAGATGTTTTAACATTTACAGCAGGAGTTGGTGAAAAAGGACAAGACTCAAGAGAGGCAATATGTGAAGGATTAAAGATTTTTGGTATTAAATTAGATAAAGAAAAAAATCAAGCAATAAAAGGACAAGAGGCAAAGGTATCTTCAGAAGATTCAAAAGTTATCGTATATGTAGTTCCAACAAACGAAGAACTAATGATAGCTAAAGAAACAATGAAACATATAAAAGATTAGATATTAAGTTTTAAATAATATAAAAAATAACTAAAATAAATATGAAAGGAATGAAAAAATTGAAAATATTAGTATTAAACTGTGGTAGTTCATCATTAAAATATCAATTAATTAACATGGAAACAGAAGAAGTTTTAGCTTCTGGAAAATATGAGAGAATAGGAGAAGAAGAAGCTTTTATTACACACAAAGCATTAGGTAAAAAAGTAGAAATCAAGAAGCCTGCTTATGACCATAAAGAAGCTATTGAATTTACTTTAGCACAACTTACAAATCCAGAATATAAAGTAATAGATAGCTTGGATGAAATTGAAGCAATAGGACATAGAGTTGTTCATGGTGGAGAGATATTTAAAGATTCAGCAGTTATAGATGATAAAGTAATCGAACAAATAAAAGAATGTGGAGAATTTGCACCATTACATAATCCAGCAGCTGCGCTTGGAATGGAGGCATGCAAGAAAGTTATGCCAGGAAAACCAATGGTAGCAGTATTTGACACAACATTCCATCAAACAATGCCAAAAGAAAATTATATTTATCCAATACCATATGAATATTATAAAAAATATGGTGTAAGGAAATATGGTGCTCATGGTACGTCACACATGTATGTTTCACAAAGATTAGCTGAAATAGAAGGGAAAGATGTAACAAAATTAAAAATAGTTTCTTGCCATTTGGGACAAGGTTCAAGTATATGTGCTGTTAAAAACGGAAAATCTTTTGACACAAGTATGGGATTAACACCACTTGGAGGTATTCCAATGGTAACAAGAAGTGGAGATTTAGATCCATCTGTTTTAACATATATTATGAAAAAGGAAAATATATCAGCAGGAGAAATGGAAGATATTTTAAATAAAAAATCAGGAGTAATGGGAATATCAGGATTAGCTCCAGATTTTAGAGTAATAGAACAAGCATCTAATGAAGGAAATGAAAGAGCAAAAATTGCTATTGAAAGCTTTGAATATTCTATTGCAGGATATATAGCAAAATATGCAGCTGCAATGAATGGCGTTGATTATATTATATTTACAGGTGGAATTGGTGAAAACCAAATAAATATAAGAAAAGGAATTTGTGAAAAACTTGCATTTATGGGAGTAGAAATAGATGTAGATGAAAACAACATGAGAGGAGAAGAAAAAATTATTTCTAAACCAACATCTAAAGTTACAGTATATGTAGTTCCAACAAACGAAGAATTAATGATAGCAAAAGAGACACAAAGATTAGTGTAACTTATAAGTAAATAATAAATACAAAGAACAAAAAAATTAACTTTTTTGTTCTTTTTTTCTTGACTTTTTTATAACTCTATGGTTAAATAACTAATATAATAAATAGTGAGAAAAATTAAACTTTTTTAAAAAAGAGGTGAAGAAAATATGCAAGAAGAAGTGGCAAACACAATTCTAAGAGAGTTAAGAAAATTTATAATAGAAGAAGAAAAACGTTGGAATGAAAATAATAAAGTACTTTCTAATTTAGAAAAAGAAACAAAAGAAAATTCTGAAATAATTTCAGCATTAAAAATAGAAACAGGTGGATTAGAGGGAAAAATAGATAATCTAGAAATGGTAATAGCTGAAAATACTGTTGAAATGATAAATATAAAAGCAAAGATTGAAAATTTAGAAAAAGCAATAGAAGAATTAAAAGAAACAGAAGAAGAAAATAAAATACATGATTTAGATTTTAGTAATGATTCGGAAAAAGAACAGTTAATATATAACCTAATTTTAAAAGTTTGGAACTTGACCGAAAGAGTAAAGGCGTTAGAGAAGTAAAAGTATTTTAAAAGGAGGTACAAGTTATGCAAGATGAAGTTGTAAACACAATTCTAAAAGAATTAAGAGAATTTAGAACAGAAGAAAACAAAAGATGGGATGCAAATGATAAACGTTGGGATGCAAATGATAAAAGGTTAACCAACTTAGAGAGTGTGACTAAAGAAAATACAGAAGTTATATCTAGATTAAATACTAAAGTTGATAATTTAGAAAAAGTAACAATGGGAAATACAGAAGCTATATCTAAATTAAACACTAAAGTAGATAGTTTAGAACAAACAACAGAAGAAAATACGAATGCAATTATGGAACTAAAAACTCAAGTAAATGGTTTAGATGCTAAGGTAAGTAGCTTAGAAAAAGCAACAAAAGAAAATACAGAAAGAATAACAAGTCTAGAAAAAGCAACAAAAGAAAATACACAAAGTATTAATAATCTAGCAGAAAAAATAGAAAACAACAAACTTGGAATAATGGATACCTTTGATAGAATGGAAAAAAGTATATCAAAAAGGTTTGATGATTTGGATGAAAAAATTAATAAAATTTACGAGGCTAATGTAAATAATGATGCAGAACATATGGAATTTAAAAAAATATTAGGAATTTTAGGTGCAAATGATGCGAAAGCAGCAAAAAGAATAGAAAAACTAGAAGAATGGAAAAAGAGTATAGATGGAGGTTTATTTGCTGTTTAAGAAATTTTAGAAAAATGCTTGCAAAATGAAAAAAAGATGATATAATAGTTGCATAAATGTAAAAAACTGTAACAAGGACAAGATAAATAATGTAATATCTTTAAGAGAGCTAATCGTTTGGTGAGAGATTGGTAAGTAAAAATTATTTGTTATCACCTTAGTTGTTGCTAGACTGAAATAAAAGTAAGTTTAGTCGTAATCCTGCGTTAAAGGTAATTAAGAGAGTGGATTGTATTTTTTAATAAATTTACTAACTTAGGTGGTACCGCGGAGTTTTTTCGTCCTAATGGATTTGAAAAAACTCTTTTTTATTTGTTATTAATTTTTTATTTTTAAATTTATATATTTTAGAAGGAGGAGTATTATGTATAAGAAAGTAGAACTTAAAGATGGCTTTGTTGGAATGGAAAGAAAAGTCTTAGAGATGTGGAAACAAAAAGATATCGAAAAGAAAAACTTCGCAATGAATGAAGGAAAAGAGTATTTTACATTTTTTGATGGACCACCAACAGCAAATGGAACACCACATGTTGGACATATCGAGACAAGGGTAATAAAAGATATTATTCCAAGATATAAAGTAATGAGAGGATATAAAGTAATACGTAAAGCTGGTTGGGATACACACGGACTTCCAGTAGAACTTGAAATTGAAAAATCTTTAGGAATTTCAGGAAAAGAACAAATAGAAGAATATGGAGTAGAAAACTTTGTTAAGAAATGTAAAGAAAGCGTATTTACTTATGTTCATATGTGGGAAGAAATGACAAATAAAGTTGGTTTCTGGGTAGATATGGAGCATCCATATGTAACATACCATAATGAATATATAGAATCAGTATGGTGGGCTTTAAAACAGATGTGGGAAAAAGGTCTTTTATATGAAGGTCATAAAGTTATGCCATATTGTCCAAGATGTGGAACAGCACTTTCTTCACATGAAGTTGCACAAGGTTATAAAGATGTAAAAGATTTAACTTGTATTGCTAAATTTAAGGTATTAGATAAAGAAGATACTTATATATTAGCATGGACAACAACACCATGGACATTACCATCAAACTTAGCATTAGCAGTAAATAAATCATATGAATATGCAGAAGTAAAAGCAAATGTAGGAACAGATGATGAACCACAATATGAAAATTATATCTTAGCAAAAGACTTAATTGATGAAGTTTTAAGAGAAACACCATATGAATTAGTTAGAACATTTAAAGGTGAAGAATTACTTGGAACAAAATATGAACAATTAATGCCATTTGCAAAAGTAGATGGAAAAGCTTTTGTTGTAATTCATGGAGACTATGTTACTTTAACAGATGGTACAGGAATAGTTCATATAGCTCCAGCTTATGGTGAAGATGATAGTATAGTTGCAAAACAAAATGGAATAGTATTTGTAAACTTAGTAGATAAATCAGGAAACTTTGTAAAAGAGGTAGAACCATGGGCAGGAAGATTTGTTAGAGATTGTAATGAAGATATCTGTAAATGGTTAAAAGAAAGAAATAAGTTATTCAGTAAAGAGAAACATGTTCAC
Organism: uncultured Clostridia bacterium; assembly: GCA_944392525.1. The sequence goes on from CALXXB010000032.1 coordinate 16,799, forward strand.
TCTTATCCACATTGTTGGAGATGTGACACACCACTTCTTTATTATCCAAAAGAGAGCTGGTTTGTTGCAATGAGCAAACTAAGAGATGAACTAGTTGAAAATAATAGTAAAGTAAATTGGTATCCTGAAACAATAAAAACAGGAAGATTTGGAAAATTCCTAGAAAACGTAATCGATTGGGGAATTTCAAGAGATAGATATTGGGGAACACCACTTCCAATATGGACTTGTGAAGATGAAAATTGTGGACATAGAGAATGTATTGGCTCAATTGCAGAATTAAAAGAAAAAGCAATTGATTGTCCAGATGATATAGAACTTCATAAACCATATATTGATGATGTATATTTAAAATGTCCAAAATGTGGTAAGAAAATGAAGAGAGCAAAAGAAGTTATCGACTGTTGGTTTGATTCTGGTTCAATGCCTTTTGCACAATGGCATTATCCATTCGAAAATAAAGAAATGTTTGATAACAACTTCCCAGCAGACTTTATTTCAGAAGCAGTAGACCAAACAAGAGGATGGTTCTATACATTAATGGCAGTTGGAACTGCATTATTTGGAACATCACCATTTAAAAACTGTATAGTATTAGGACATGTATTAGATGAGCATGGACAAAAAATGTCTAAATCAAAGAAAAATGGAGTAGATCCAATAACACTATTAGATACAGTTGGAGCAGATGCAACAAGGTGGCATTTCTATACAAGCAGTAGCCCATGGCTTCCAAAAAGATTGGGAATAAAAAATGTACAAGAAACACAAAGAGGATTCTTAAGTACATTATGGAATGTATATTCATTCTATGTTCTATATGCAGAAATAGATGAATTTAATCCATTAGAATATAAAGATTATAAATTAACAAACGTAATGGATAAATGGATAATTTCTAAATTAAATACTTTAGTAAAAGAAGTAGCACAAAAACTAGATAAATATGATATAACAGGAGCAGCATTACTAATTGAAGACTTTACAGATCAATTATCTAATTGGTATGTACGTAGAAATAGAGAAAGATTCTGGGCTCAAGAATTAAATGATGAAAAAATAGGCGCATATGTGACTTTATATAGAGTATTAACTACTTTAATAAAAGTTGCAGCACCATTTACACCATTTATGACAGATGAAATTTATCAAAACTTAGTTGTAGGATTGGATAAAAATGCACCTGAAAGTGTTCACTTATGCTTATGGCCAGAAGTAAATGAAAATGAAATTGACAAAAAATTAGAAGATGAAATGAGTTTAGCATATAAAGTTGTAAAACTAGGAAGAAGTGCAAGAAATTCTGCAAATATTAAGAATAGACAACCATTATCAGAAATGTTAATTTCAATAGATACATTACCAAAATACTATGAAGACATTGTAAAAGATGAATTAAATGTTAAA
>CALXXB010000033.1 GCA_944392525.1 uncultured Clostridia bacterium
TGTAATAAATGGGGTATTAAATTAAATAAATGGAAAAAAGATTTTACATATGAACTAGATAACGAAAACAAGAAAAATGAAGTTCAGAGATTAAATGAAATAAGAAGAGAGATAATAAACCCTTTACTTAAATTACAAGAGGATATAAGAAAAGAAAGAACTGCTAAAAATATTACTTTAGCTTTATATAACTTTATGATAGAGCAGAATATAGAGGAAAAAATATGCGATAAGATAAAAGAATTAGAAGAAAATAATTTAGTAGATTTGGCTAATGAATATAAAGAGAGTTATCAAATAATACTTGATATTTTTGATGAAATTGTTTTAATATTTAATGAAGATAAAATGACAGTTGATAAATATCAAAAGATATTAAAGATAGGACTAAAAAATAGTGGACTTGGAAAAATACCAGGAACTGCTGACCAAGTTATTTTGGGTGATGTTGATAGGTCAAGAAGTCATAAGGTAAAAGTAGTGTTTATTTTGGGATTAAATGATGGAAGTTTTCCAAGTGTAAATAAAGATGAAGGATTTCTAGATGATAGTGATAGAGAAATATTAAAACAAGATGGAATAGAACTTGCAAATGGAACAATAGATCAGTTATATGAGGATAAATTTAATATTTATAAAGCTTTTACAACAGCTGAAGAAAAAATATATTTATCATATAGCTCATCAGATAAAGATGGAAAATCATTAAGGCCTTCAGTACTAGTTACACAAATTAAGAAAATGTATCCAAAGTTAAAAGAAGAAAGTGATGTAATAACTAAAAAATATGAACTTGTAAATAAAGAAGTTACATATGAAGAGTTGATAGAAAATATTGCAAAAATAAGAAACAAAGAAGAAATAGACAAAGTATGGTATCAAATATATAATTATTATAAAACTCAAGAAGAATGGAATAAAAAATTACAAGAAGACTTAGAAGGATTAAGATATACAAATATACCAGAAGACATAAAGCAAGAAAATATTGATAAATTATATGGTAATACATTAAAAACAAGTATATCAAGATTAGAAAAATACAGAGGTTGTCCATTTTCATATTACTTACAATATGGGTTAAAATTAAAAGAGAAAGAGAATTTAAAAATACAAAGTTTTGATACAGGTTCTTTTATGCATGAAACAATTGATAATTTCTTTGAATATGTTAGACAAGAAAATTTAAATCTAGCAGAAATAGAGGAAGAACAAATTCTAGAAATTGTATCTAAAATAGTAGATGAAAGTTTAAAACTTAATAAAAACTTCATATTTACAGCTACAACTAAATATAAAGTTTTAGTTAGAAGATTAAAAAAGATAGTTTCAAAAGCATTAAAATATATTATACAAACAATTATATATAGTGATTTTTCTGTAGAAGGAACTGAAGTAGAATTTAGTGAAAAAGGTAAGTATAAACCAATTATTTTAGAACTAGAAAATGGTAAGAAAATAGAAATAACAGGAAAAATAGATAGAATAGATACAGCAACTAGTGAAGAGGGAAAATACTTAAGAATTATAGACTATAAGTCATCAGCAAAGAATATTGATTTAAATGAAGTATATGCAGGACTTCAAATACAACTTTTAACATATACAGATGCAATATGTAGAGAAGAAGATATCATGCCTGCAGGAATATTCTATTTTTCACTATTAGAGCAAATTGCTAATGCGGATAAAAGAATAGATGAAGGACAAATAGAAGAGTTAATTAGAAAAAACTTTAGAATGAAAGGATTAATAATAGCTGATGTAAAGATTATAAAAATGAATGATAATACTTTACAATCAGGAAGTTCAAAATTAGTACCAGCAGCGATAACTTCTAAAGGAAGCGTAAATGAAAAATGGACAAATGGTGTAAAACAAGAGGAGTTTAAAGTTTTACAAGATTATATTTATAAGACTATAAAAGATATTTCAAGAGAAATACTAAGTGGGAAAATAGATTTAAGACCATATAATAAACAAGGAAAAACACCTTGTGAATATTGTGAATATAAGGCAATATGTGGATTTAATCCAAGACTTAACAATAACAAATATAATTATATAGACAAAAAATCAAAAGATGAAATATTACTAAAAATGAAAAATGAGACAAAATAGGAACGGACATCAAGTGTATCAAAGGAGGAAAGATGGATTTATCAAATGAAAATGTAATTCATGTAAAAAAAGATGGTATAGAATATTTGCAGTTTAGAAGATTATTAGAATATAAAGATATAATAAATCATGCATATTCATTAGGAACAAATATGGATTTTAGAACATCAAGAGCAAATAGTGAGTTATCTAAAGAGGAATATGCGAATTCATTAAATAATTATGATAAATTATGTAGGACAATTGGTTGTGATTATAGAAAGTTAGTAAAGGGTATTCAAAAACATACAAATAATGTTAAGACCGTATCAGAAAAAATAAATAAAGATACTCCTGATTTTAGGTGTAAAGAATATGAAAATGTTGATGGATTAATCACAAATAAAAATAAATTTATTTTAGCAAGTACGAGCGCTGATTGTATCTCATTATTATTCTTTGACCCTGTAAAAAAAGTAATTGCAAATGTACACTCTGGGTGGAAAGGAACTCTTCAAAGAATATCTGTAAAAACTGTAGAAAAGATGGTAAATGAATTTAATTGTAATCCAGAAGATATAATTGTTTGTATATGCCCATCAATTAGAAAATGTCATTTTGAAGTAGAGAAAAATGTGAAAGACATGTTCAAAAAGGAATTTCAGGATTTGGGACAAGAGAACTTAAAAGAAATAATAGAAGAAAAAGTTCTAGGTGAAAAATGGAATATTGATACAGTATTTATAAATGAAATTATATTAGAAAGAGAAGGAATAAAAAAGGAAAATATAGTAGATAGTAAAATATGTACAATGTGTAACCCTGGAATATTACATTCATATAGAGTGGAAAGAGAAAATTATGGCTTAAATACGGCTTTAATTGAATTAAAAGGAGATAGTTAATATGATAATTCCAAACAAATTAAAAAAAGGTGATACAATTGGAGTTGTTGCACCATCAAATCCAATAGTTGGAGATAATATCGAAGAGATTATGAAAGCAAAAGAAAAGGTTGAAAAAGATGGTTTTAAAATAGAGTTTTCAAAAAATCTTTTTTCTAATACATGTGGATATAGCAGTACAGCAAAAGAAAAAGCGGAAGATATTAATTATATGTTTTCAAATAAAAATATAAAAATGATATGGTGTGCTAAAGGAGGAGAAAATTCAAATTCTACTTTTGAATATTTAGATTATGATTTAATAGAGAAAAATCCTAAAATTATCTGTGGATATAGTGATATAACATCAATTACAAATATTATAACTGCTAAGACCGGACTTGTTACATTTAGCGGAACAAACTTTAAAACAATTGCAACAGACGAAACGGATTTTAGTTATAATGAAGCTTTAAAACGTTTTGTAGATGGAAATTTAGATTTAGGAACACCAGAAGATTATAAGGTGTTAAATGAAGGAATAGCAGAAGGGGAATTGATAGGTGGAAATCTTAGTTTAACAAGAGGATTAGTAGAAGGAAAATATAAAATAGATTTTAGAGATAAAATATTATTTTTAGAAGAATTAGGATTTGAAACAGGACCAGCTATGGCTAGTAATTATTTGTACTATATGAAACAAAATGGAGTATTTGATAAAATAAAAGGATTATGGATTGGAAGTTATAATCATGAGAGTAATATTTCATTGGAAAAAATAATTTTAGATGTAATTGGAGATAAATATAATTTTCCTATTATAAAATCAGATAATTTTGGACATATTGAACAAAAAATAGTAATACCAATTGGGACAAAAGCAAAAATAGATACAACATCAAAAGAAAAGATAACACTATTAGAGAGATGTGTAAATGATATATAAAAGGAGAAAGAAATGTACGACAATTGGGAAGAATTAGAAGAATCAATAAAAGGATGCAATAAATGTAAATTATGCAACGAAAGACAAAATATTGTATTTGGAACTGGAAACAAAAATGCCAGACTAATGTTTATAGGAGAGGGACCTGGAGCAGACGAGGATAGACTAGGTGAGCCTTTTGTAGGTAGAGCAGGTAAACTAATGAACTTAGCTTTTCAAGCAATAGGATTAAAAAGGGAGGAAGTCTATATTGCAAATATCGTAAAATGTAGACCACCGGGAAATCGTAATCCAGAAGAAGATGAATGTGAAGCTTGCATGAATTATTTAAGAAATCAAGTAATATTAGTAAAACCAGAAATAATAGTACTTCTTGGAAGTGTTGCACTAAAACATATACTAGGAAAAGAATATGGAATAACAGCTTCAAGAGGAAAGTGGATGGAGAAAAAAGGAATTAAATATATGCCAACATGGCACCCAGCCGCACTTTTAAGAGACGAAACTAAGAAAATAGATTTTGTAAATGATTTACAACTTGTAATGAAAGAATTGAACAAGTAGTATAGTAATTGACGTAAATGTATATATGTAATAAAATATAGCAAAATGTTATAGGGAGAAGAAAATGGAAGAAATAAAAGAAAAAACAGATTATTGTTTAAATTGTAAGGTAAAACCATGTTCAAATAAAGGTTGTCCACTTCATAATGAGATACCAGATTTTATAAAAGAGGTAAAGGAAGGTAATCTTGATAAAGCATATGAAATACTATGTAATACAACAGTTCTTCAAGGAGTTTGTGGAAGAATTTGTCCTCATCAAAAACAATGTCAAGGGTCTTGCGTAAGAGGAATAAAGGGAGAACCAGTAGCAATAGGAGATTTAGAGGCTTTTGTTTTTGATAAAGCTATGGAGCAAGGAAATTCCTTATCAAAAGTTTGGAATAAAGAAATAGAAAAAAATAAAGGGGATTTAAATAATAAGAGAGTAGCTGTAATAGGTGGAGGACCAGCAGGATTAACAGCTGCAGCATTTTTAGCTAAAGAAGGAATAGAAGTTACAATATATGAAAAATATGATTATTTAGGCGGTCTTTTAGTACATGGAATTCCTGATTTTAGACTTGATAAAAAAATTGTAAAACAAACTGTAGATAATATTTTAGATTTGGGCATTAAAGTAGAATATGGAAAAGTACTTGGAAAAAGTTTAAGTTTAGATGATTTAGAACAAGAATATGATGCTATATTTCTAGCTTTTGGAGCAAATTGTTCTTCAAAGATGGGTGTTGAAGGTGAAAATCTAGATGGTGTATATGGTGGAAATGAATTGTTAGAATATAATATGCACCCAAATTATGAAGGAAAAGTAGTAGCTGTTGCAGGTGGCGGAAATGTAGCAATGGACTGTGCAAGAACCATAAAAAGACTTGGAGCAAAGGAAGTAAAAGTAGTATATAGAAGAGCAAGAGAACAAATGCCAGCTGAAGATAAAGAAGTAGAAGAAGCAATGGAAGAAGGAGTAGAATTCTTGTTCCAAAATAATATAGTAAAAATTATTGGAGAAAACAAAGTAGAAAAATTAGAACTAATAAAGACAGAGTTAGTTCAAAAAGAGGAGGACACAAGATTATCTCCTGTAAACATAGAAGGAAGTAACTATGTAATTGATGCAGATTATGTTGTTATGGCATTAGGGGCAAACCCGGAATCTTTTGTTAAAGATTTAAATTTGAATTTAAATAAGTGGGGAAATATTGAAGTAAATGACAATTATGAAACTTCAAGAGCAAAAATATATGCAGGAGGAGATTTAGCAGGAGTAAGAGGTACTGTAGCATGGGCAGCATTTTCCGGAAGAGAAGCAGCAAAGAAAATAGTAGAGAAATTAAAAGAAGAAGCTTAAAATTTTTAAGCTTCTTTATTCATTGATATTTTCTTTTGTAGTTTTACCTAAAAGTAGTCTTTTGATAGTTTTAAATATTGAAACAAAAATATTTTCTTTTTTAGTAATTACTTTAATTGCAGTTTCAACTTCACCATTTTCTATAGCATTATATTTCTTTTCTAGTTCCATCATTTTATTTACATAGTAGTCATTAAAGAATGTATAACCTTCCATGCATCCAAGATAGTCTTTGAAATTATATAGTTTTCTTCTATAATTTTCAACTTCTTCTAAATTAGAAATTGAATTAAATGCTGCGTCAAAATAACTAGAAATTATAAGATTTTGTGTTCTCATAAAAGTTAAAGAAATTTCACTTTTTAGTTCATCAATTTTCTCAAGCATTCCATCAACTTTTCTATTTCTATCATCAATAGTTGCTATTTTATTATTTAATTTAATAATTTCTTCTTCGCCATTTAAAATATCATCAATAGCGTTTTGAACAGCCATAAAAGTTTTTGGAGATGTAAGATTTGCAAATTGTTCTTTAAAATTATCGTTACTATTTAATGTGCTTTCAAATAAAACATCTTCACCTACAATATATGCAAGCTGATTTACAAGACAACATTCTAGTGGATAATATGAAGGACTTGTTGTTTCAAAACTAATTCCAAAATATTTAACATATTCTTTTGGTATACCATTAACTTTAGAAGCCATAAGTTGAACGGCTGCTTCATTTAATCCTAATCCATATATTTTAAATTCTGTATAATCACAAAGTCCCATTCTAAGTAAATAATTTCTTTTATCCTTTACTTCTTGTAAATAATGAATACATTCATGAATAGCAAATTCTTCCAAATCTTCGTCTTGAATATGTTCATTAAAATAAATAGAAGTGTTTTTATAAAAATAGTTGGCTTCTGCCATTCCTTCAGGCATTTTGGCTTTATACATATTTAATCTAGATAGCTTAATAAATAATTCATTTTGATTTAAATTGAATTCAGGAAATGTATCACATAGTTTTATTGAAACATTTCTTGCAATAGAATTAATTTTTAATGTATCTAGTTTTTCAGTTACTTCGATTCCATCTTTTCTTAAATCTGATTCTATGCTCATACTTAATCTCCTTGTAGTTTAATCTAACAATATTATACTATAAAAAAGTAATAATAATATTTCATAAGTATTAAATATTAATTACAGTTTAGTTACAAATAAAGTATTAACTAATTTGTAGTCCTTCTAAAATAACTTGACATTTAAAAATAAAGTTACTATAATATCATCATAGTTTGATTTTAGATGTTAGTTAAGTCAAAAATTAATTCAAGGAAATATTTAAATAAGAAAAATTAGAAAGAGTATAGAATTAAAATAGATTAGTTCAAAATTATTAATATCAAATTTTAAAATCAATATAATTCACGAAAATTAGAATCAAAAACATTAAAAAGTTTTTATCAAGTTTATTACCAAGTAAAATACAACAATGAAAAAATGACAATGGCTAAAAAAGTAAAAAAATAGAAGAAAGAATTAGAAGACTCGAGAATTTTTGTTAAAAATTTTAAATTCTAGAATATTTTTTATTTGACTTTTTTTCTTGAAAATTTTATACTGACCATACATTTAATCGAATTATAAAATAAAAATTTATAAGGAGGATGAAAATGGACAATAATGAAATTAATTCTATTATATTAAAAATCTATGATGAACAAAAGAAAACAGGTAATAAAATTGACAATATGCAAAAAATAATTGATGAAAAAATAGGGGGCATGCAAGGACAAATAGGAGGCATGCAAGGACAAATAGGAGGCATGCAAGGACAAATGAAAGGCATGCAAGAGCAAATAGGAGGTATGCAAAGGCAAATAGAAAATTTGGAAAAACAATACGATGGATTACAAGGACAGGTAGTAAAGTTACAAGAGCAAGTAAGTGAAATACAAGTATCAGTGAATGAAATACCAGAAATAAAAGAAGAGGTAAGGACACTTAGTGGTAGCGTTGCAGTAATAGAAAAAGAACACGGAGATAAATTACAAATATTACTTGATGTTGTTACTGGAAATAGCGAAAAAAATAAACAATTAGAGAAAAGAATAGAAAAAGATGAAAAAATTATAAATAGACATTCAGATGAAATTTATTATTTAAAAAAAGAAGTTCAAAATGGTTAAAAGCCTATTAGAACTTTTATACTAATAGGCTTTTATTTTATTTTACAACAATATTATAAATTTTATTTTTAACATAAATTTCTTTCACAACTGATTTACCTTCTAGCTTTGAATCAATTGCTTCGTGTACTTTTTGTTTAACAGAAGTTTCATCTTCATCTAAAGAAATTTGAACAGTTCCTTTTAATTTTCCGTTAAATTGAATAGGTAAAGTAATTTCATCAGCAATTGTCTTTGATTCATCATATTCAGGCCATTTTTGGTAAGCTAAATCTTCTTTTTCACCTAATACAGATTGACTAAGTTCTTCTGTAATATGAGGTGCAAATGGATTTAGTAATTGTAAAAATGTCTTGAATTCAGCTTTATTTATAGTTTTTTCTTTATAGAATTCATTTACCATTGTCATAAATGTAGATATACAAGTATTAAATTTCATTTCTTCAATATCTGAAGAAACCTTCTTAATAGCTCTGTGCATCATTTTTTCGAACTTAGAAGAATATTCATCTCCATCAACTAACATTGTTTGTAAATTCCATACTCTATCTAAGAATTTTGAACAACCTCTAATACTTTCCATAGACCATGGTGCTGTTTGGTCAAATGGTCCCATAAACATTTCGTAAACTCTAAAGCTATCAGCTCCAAATTCATCAACAACTTCATCAGGATTAACAACATTACCTTTTGATTTAGACATTTTTTCTCCATTGCTACCTAAAATCATACCATGAGAAGTTCTTTTTTGATATGGTTCTTTTGTTGGAACAACTCCTATGTCATATAAGAATTTATGCCAAAATCTTGAATATAGTAAATGCAATGTTGTATGTTCCATACCTCCATTATACCAGTCAACAGGAGACCAGTATTCTAAAGCTTCTTTTGAAGCTAAAGCCTTATCATTATGTGGATCCATATATCTTAAATAATACCAAGATGAACCAGCCCATTGAGGCATAGTATCAGTTTCTCTTGTAGCTTTTCCACCACAATGAGGACAAGTTGTATTTACCCAATCTGTATGTTTAGCTAAAGGAGATTCCCCATTTTCTCCTGGTTCATAATCTTCTATATCAGGTAATCTTAGTGGAAGTTCATCTTCTGGAATTGGAACCCATCCACATTTTTCACAATGAACCATTGGGATTGGTTCTCCCCAATAACGTTGTCTAGAAAATACCCAATCACGAAGTTTATAGTTTACTTGTTTTTTACCTATATTATTTTCTTCTAAATATTCAATAACTTTTTTCTTAGCATCTTTTACAGACAAATCATTTAAAAATCCAGAATTAACTAAAACTCCAGTTTCAACATCTGTAAAAGCTTCTTTTTGTACGTCACAAACAATATTATCAGAATTTGATTTAATAACTTGTACTATTGGCAAATTAAATTTAGTTGCAAATTCATGGTCACGAGTATCATGTGCAGGAACAGCCATAATTGCACCTGTTCCATAAGTGATTAAAACATAATCTGATATCCAAATAGGAATTTCTTTTCCTGTTAATGGGTTTATTGCTTTAATACCTTTTACTTCACAACCTGTTTTATCTTTATTTAATTCTGATCTTTCAAAGTCTGATTTTAAAGCAGTTTTTCTTCTATATTCTTCTACTTCATCCATATTAGTTATTTTACTAGACAGTTTTTCAATAATATGATGTTCTGGTGCAACTACCATATATGTAGCACCAAATAATGTATCAGGTCTAGTTGTATAAACTGTTAAGGTCTCATCAGAATCTGCAATTTTAAATGTAACTTCAGCTCCTTCACTACGACCAATCCAATTTTTTTGTTGTGCTTTAATTTTATCTAAATAATCAACATCATCTAAATCATCAATTAATCTTTGTGCATATTCAGTTATTTTTAGCATCCATTGACTTTTCTCTTTTTGAACAACAGGGCTTCCACATCTCTCACATACACCATTTACAACTTCCTCGTTTGCTAGTCCTACTTTACATCCCGTACAGAAGTTAATTGGCATAGTAGCTTTGTAAGCTAATCCGTGCTTATAAAGTTGGATAAAAATCCATTGTGTCCATTTATAATAATCAGGGTCTGTTGTATTAATTTCTCTTGACCAATCAAAAGAGAAACCTATTGATTTTAATTGTGATTTAAAATGTGCAATGTTTTTCTCTGTTGTAATTTTTGGATGGATGTGATTTTTAATTGCATAGTTTTCAGCAGGAAGACCAAATGCATCAAAACCTATTGGGAATAAAACATTATATCCTTGCATTCTTCTTTTTCTTGCTATAACGTCTAAAGCTGTATAGCTTCTTGGATGCCCGACATGAAGACCTTGTCCAGAAGGATAAGGAAATTCGATTAATCCATACCATTTCTTCATAGAGTAATCATCTTTTGCATTAAAAGTACCTTCACTATACCATTTTTCTTGCCATTTTTTTTCTATTTCTTTAAAATTATAAGCCATAAAAAAAGCCCCTTTCGCTAGTTTATTTTCCCGTATTATATAACAAAAAATGGGATAAATCAAGGGTTGCATAAAAAAACGAAAAATGTTAGAATTGCTCCTAGAGGTGTAAAAAGTGATAGATATAACAAAAGCGAAAAAAGAATTTAAAAAATATGTAGAAAAATATGATATAAATAACCCAAAAATAAAACTAAAAATAGCCCATATAGAAAGAACATCTACAATTGCAAGAAAAATGGCAGAAAGTTTGGAATTATCAGAAGAGGATATAGAACTTGCAGAATTAATTGGTTTACTTCATGACATCGGAAGATTTGAACAAGTAAAAAGATATGGTACATTTGTGGACCATTTAAGTGAAAATCATGCAAAAATAGGGGTAGATATTCTATTTAAAGATGGTTTAATTAGAAATTTTATAGAAGATGATAAATATGATAGAATAATAGAACTTGCAATAATAAATCATAACAGAGATAAAAAGCAAATAACAGAAGATATAAGTGATAGAGAAGAATTGCATATTAAATTAATAAGAGACAGTGATAAAACAGATATTCTTTATATACTTACATTTGAAGATGAAAAATCAGTATGGGAATCTGATAATTTAGAAGATGAAAAATTTACAGATGAAATATATAGAGAATTTATAGAAGAACATAGCATTATCTATAAAAATAGAAAAACACATGCAGATGCATTGATTTGCCATTTTGCTTATGCATTTGATTTTAATTTCAATTATGGATTAAAATGCGTGTTAGACAATAAATATTATGAAAAATTATATAAAAGATTTAAGTTTAAAGATGAAGAAACTAATAATAGATTTAAAGAAATTTATAATGTAACAAATAATTATATAAAGGAAAGATTGAAGGCGAAATAATGATTGATTTAGAAAAATGTAAAAAGGAATTTTTAAAATATACAGAAGAATTTGATTTAGAAAAAGATGGAATAAAAAGAAAACAATTACACTCATTAAGAGTGATGGAAGAAAGTAAAAATGTGGCAGAGGCATTAAAGTTAAGCAGAGAGAAGGTAGAACTAGCAGAATTAATAGGGCTTCTTCACGATATAGGAAGATTTGAACAATATAATAGAGGTAATACCTATCTTAATGAAATGTTATTAGATCATGCTAATTTAGGAGTAGAAGTATTAGTAAAAGATGATTATATAAAGAAATATATAGATGATGAGAAATATATTCCTATAATGCTTAAAGCAATAAAGAATCATAACAAATTTAAAATAGAAGATGGACTAAATGATGAAGAGTTATTATTTGCAAAAATTATAAGAGATGCAGATAAATTAGATATTTTTTATGAAGGTGCAGAAATATATTGGAATACTCAAAGAGAAAAAGAAAATGTGGAAAACAGTAAAATAAGTGTAAAAATAGAACAACAATTTAAAGCAGAAAGACCAGTTAGAAAATATGGTAATGAAAGAAATGATACAGTAGATGGATTATTAATATTATTATCATATATATATGACATTAACTTTAAAGAAACATTAGAAATAATAAATAAAGAAAACTATGTAAATAGAATTTTAGATAGATTTGATTTTAAAGATGAAGAAACAAAAGAACAAATGGAAAAGTTAAAAAAGATATTACTTAGGTTTATAAGATTATCTTTAAGAAAAAATTAAAAAGGATGATAAAATTGGGCAAAAAATTAATAATAACAGAGAAGCCATCTGTTGCTATGGAATTTGCTAAAGCATTAAAGATAACAACTAAAAGAAAAGATGGATATTTAGAGTCAGAAGAATGGATAATTACTTGGTGTGTAGGACATCTAGTAACAATGAGCTATCCAGAAAAATATGATGAGAAATTAAAATATTGGAGATTAGATACACTTCCTTTTATACCAAAAGAGTGGAAATATGAAATTATTCCTCAAGTTCAAAAACAATTTAATATAGTGCAAGGTCTACTTCAAAGAGAAGATGTTGAAGTAATATATAATGCTGGAGACTCAGGAAGAGAGGGCGAATATATCCAAAGATTAGTATTTATGATGGCAAAACCTAATCCAAATGCAAAAATGAAAAGAGTTTGGATAGATTCTCAAACAGAGGAAGAAATATTAAGAGGAATAAGAGAAGCAAAAGATTTATCAGAATATGATAGTTTATCTGATAGCGCGTATTTAAGAGCAAAAGAGGATTATCTAATAGGAATAAATTTTTCAAGATTATTATCAATAATATATGGAAGAAATTTAGCAAATAAAATAAATGAAGATAAAGCATCTATTTCAGTAGGAAGGGTAATGACTTGTGTTCTCGGAATGGTTGTCTCTAGAGAAAGAGAGATTAGAAATTTTAAGAAAACAAAATATTATAAGATACAAGGATTATTTGGAAGTAAAGAATCAAGTTTTAAAGCAGAGTGGAAAGTAAATGAAAATTCTACAATGTTTGAATCACCTAAATTATACAACGAATCAGGATTTAAGAAAGAAGATGAAGCAAAAGAATTTATTAAAAGTTTAGCAGGTAAAAGTGCTAAAATAGTAGAACTAAAAAAGTCAAAACAAAAAGAAAATCCACCACTTTTATTCAATTTAGCAGAAATACAAAATCAATGTACAAAAAGATTCAAAATTAAACCAGATGAAACACTAGAGATAATACAAAATTTGTATGAAAAAAAATTGGTTACATATCCTAGAACAGATGCTAGAGTTTTGTCAACAGCTGTAGCAAAAGAGATTACTAAAAATTTAAATGGACTCGCAAGAGGGTATAAAGATGAAGAAGTACAGGTATATATAAAAAAAATGGTAGATGAAAAATATTCTACTAATTTAGTTAAAACAAAGTATGTAAATGATAGCAAAATAACAGACCACTATGCAATTATTCCAACGGGACAAGGTTTTGAAAATTTTAATAATTTACCAGAATTACATAAAAAAGTTTATAAAGTAATTGTAAATAGATTTTTAGCAATATTTTATCCACCAGCTGAATATCAAAAGATACAAGTAACATTAGAAATAGAAAATGGTGAGAAAAAAGAAAATTTCTTTGCAAGCGAAAAAGTATGTATAAAACAAGGATTTTTAGAGATTCTAAAACCTGAAAAAGCAAATAGCAAAAAGAAAGAAGAAAGCAAAAAAGATAATGAAATAGATAACGATGAAAATGAAGATAAACAGGAAAACAATATAGAAATATTAAAGAGTTTGAAAAAAGGACAAGTTCTTGAAGCGGAAAATTATGAACTAAAGGAAGCGGAAACCTCACCTCCTTCTAGATATAATTCAGGTTCTATAATTCTTGCAATGGAAAATGCGGGGAAATTAATAGAAGATGAAGAATTAAGGGAACAAATAAAAGGAGCAGGAATTGGTACTAGTGCAACAAGAGCAGAGATTATAAAAAAATTAGAAAAAATAAAATATATAGAGATTAACAAAAAAACTCAAATAATAACGCCTACTTTAAAGGGTGAGACTATATATGATATTGTATATCAGTCTATGCCAGATATGTTGAATCCCAAATTGACAGCAAGTTGGGAAAAAGGTCTAGATATGGTAGCAAAGAAGGAAATAAAACCAGAAGTATTTATGGGTAAACTAACAAATTATATAAATTCAAAATTCAATAAATTGGTTATAAAGATGTAATTAATTTGTTAATCTAGAATAAAAATGCTATAATGAAAAACATATAGCTATGCTATATTGCAAGGATGGTATTTGAAGCAAAGAGAAAGGAACGAGAATGGAACTGCATAATGCTGATTTTCCGAAGAGTATTCTGCTTAGTGTACCAAAAGGAAAGGCATGGACTATTGGAGGACAAACATTTTCTACTGATGATTTGCCAAAAAAGTTGCAAGCAACTTTCGTATCACTAGAGGACGTGAAAATGGCGTGGAGGAGGACTACACTTGTAAAGTATTCTGTTGAGCCAATTTTTAGTCTACGACTAATGAGTATACAAGATGAATATGGCAATGAATACTATGATGTGGAAAGTATAAACCGAGTATGTGGTCTTATTTCACAGCCGGGAATAAAAATAGTCAGAAGTGCTGTTTTTCAGGATCAGTTTGTTGAACAAAATACAAACGAGAAGCCATATTGGATATATAATCCAAATGATAAATACCACGCAATGTTTTCAGATAAAGGCGTGGTTTGGAAAACAAGTGTTATAGGTTGTGATAGTGGTTACTACTACGAATGTTATAAGAGTAGGAATGATTGTGTGTTTAAAAAAGTTGGCGACAGAGACCAGATATCAAGAGAACCAAGAGCGGTAAAGCCTGTTGTTTTTTTCGATGCTAGAGCTTTTGTAAAATCACAAACGATGAGCCTAGCATTTGCTTAAGTACTAACAATAAAGTCCCTTTTAATAGGGACTTTATTGTTTTAAACTATATATTTTTTTTATTAATTTATGAGATTCCTCTTTTAAGTTTGATTTGCTTTTTAATAATTTTTTATCTAGAAAATAAGGTTCTCCAAAAATAACTTTAACTTTTGAAAAAAATTTAGGTCTTCTAGTAATAAAAACAGGAATAATTGGAACATCTAATTTAGCAGCTATAAATGTTGGACCATTATGAATTTTCTTACCAACATCTTCTTCTTTTTTTATTACGCCCCCCTCTGGGAATATTAATAATTCACAAGGAGCATCATTTTTTAAAACATTTAAAGAATGTAATAAACTTTTTATATCAACCCTTTTTCTATCTACAGGAAATACATTATAATGCTTTAGAATTTTTGAGACTAATTTATTTTTAAATATTTCAGATTTTGCCATAATAGATAGATTTTCAGATACAGGATATATAAAAAATGGGTCAAAAACACTAGAATGATTAGGACAAATTAAAAATCTATCATATTTTTGTAAGTTTTCAGTATTATAATATTGAACACGAAATAGTAATTTACAAAAAAGAAATTTTATAAAATTTTTCATAGAATGTAACCTCTCTGTTTATATTTTATTTTTATTATATAAATAAGAAAATGTAATGTCAATAATTGACAAAAAGCGATGATTTTGGTATAACATATATATACAAAAGAGAGGAGAGGTACATATGAACGAGAAAAAATACAAATCAGTTATTGTAATATGGGGAGTAATTTTCTTAGTTTTACATACACTATCATTGATTAATGTAATAGGATTAAGACCTTTCTATTATACATACTTAACAAAATTAATAACATCATTTGTTGCATTAATTGTTTTAGCATTAGTTATAATTTTTATGGGTCTTTCATTAAAGAAGAAAAAAGCTGGACCTATTATAGGAATTATACTTGGTGCAGTTTATATTTTAAATTTTAACTTTGAAAATATATTTATTAGTGTTGTAAATCTAGTTGCAGGTGTTTGTTTTATAATATCTTGTGCAGGTATGTTAAAATTTATTAGTAAAACAAACAAAGGTGAAAAAGCAGAAACTAAAGAAGAAAAACAAACTGAAAATAATGCTTAAAAATAAAGCTGGAGAATGACATGAATACAATACTTGGAGAGCTTGGGAAAAGCCAAAAATTTGTTGAAATTGTAAATAGAATAGAAAATAAAAAAAGTCCGATAGCAATATCGGGCTTAAATGACGTTGGAATGATAAGTATTGGAACAGCAATACATGAATTTACTAAAAAACCAATTTGCATATTGACATATAATGAGATACAAGCAAAAAAGATATATGAAGATATTAAGTATTTTACTGATAATGTTGTATTTTTTCCTAAGAAAGATGTTGTAACATACGATTATGTTGCAGAAAGTAAAGAAAATTTATATGAAAGAATAGAAGTATTAAATAAAATAAAATCCAAAAGAGGTTTAATTGTTGTAACAACAATAGAGGCTTCTATGCAAAAACTTCCTAAAAAAGAAACTTTATTTAAAAATGAATTAAAGTTTAAAGTAGGAGGAGAATATAACTTAGAAGACGTAAAAAAGAATTTAGTTGATTTAGGATATGCTAGATATGATTTAATAGAGGGAAGAGGTCAGTTTAGTGTAAGAGGAGACATTGTAGATATAGCTGTAAACAATAAAACTGGTATTAGAATTGAATTTTGGGGAGACGAAATAGATTCTATTCGTGAATTTAATATAGAAAGCCAAAGGTCAGTTTCAAATAAAAATGAAGCTACGATTTATCCGGCAAATGAATATGTTTTAGAACAAAGTGTAGATTTGGTATGTAAAAAAATAAGAGAAAAATATAAAGATTATAATAATCAAAATATAATTGAAGAAGATATAGAACAGATAAAATTAGGAAATTACACAAGTAAAATAGATAAATACTTTGATTGTTTTTATGAAAAACAAGAAACTATATTAGATTATTTGAATTCTAATTATGTATTGTTTATAGATGAAATTGGAAAAATAGAACAAAGAAGCCAAAATAT
>CALXXB010000034.1 GCA_944392525.1 uncultured Clostridia bacterium
AGAGCAAAACAAGTTAAAGTTCAAAAAGAAAATACAATTATAGTAGATGGTGCAGGAGACAAACAACAAATAGCTGATAGAGTTGCACAATTAAAAGCTCAAATAAATGAAACAAAGAGTGACTATGATAAAGAAGGATTACAAGAAAGATTAGCAAAACTTGCAGGTGGAGTTGCAGTAATTGGTGTAGGTGCAGCAACAGAAGTTGAAATGAAAGATAAGAAATTAAGAATAGAAGATGCATTATCAGCAACAAAAGCAGCAGTTGAAGAAGGTATAGTTGCAGGTGGAGGAACAGCACTTCTAAATTGTACAGATAAAGTTCAAAAATTAGTAGATACTTTAAAAGACGGAGAAAAATTAGGTGCTGAAATCGTATTAAAAGCATTAGAAGAACCAGCAAAACAAATTGCTAGAAATAGTGGATTAGAGCCAGCTGTTATTGTTGAAAAAGTTAAATCAGAAAAAGAAGGAATCGGATTTGACGCAGCAACAGAAACATATGTTGATATGAAGAAAGCAGGAATCGTAGATCCAACTAAAGTAACAAGAAGTGCATTACAAAATGCAGCATCAATTGCATCTATGGTACTTACAACAGAAAGTTTAGTAACAGATGTACCAGAAGAAAAATGTAATTGTGGTGGACACAACGATGGAGCAGCAGGAATGGAAGGAATGTATTAATAAAATAGAATAATTGTAGATACTAAAAAGAGAGTAGGGAATGTAGCAAAATGCAGTCGCTACTCTTTTTAAAAACAAAAATTTCTTTGGTTAAATTAGATGAAATAAAATAAGAAAAAATTAAGAAAATTTTTTTATAAAAAATGTAACTTTTTTAGTTTTAAAATGTATATAAAGTGTATATGAAAATAAAAGGGGAATTTGATTTTAGGAGAGGACACTATGAAAAGTGATGATGAAATTAAGGTTGGTATTGGATTTGTAACAGGAAGGTCAAATGTATGTGATGTCATTAATAGTTATTATAAAGACATATTAAATCAAATTGAAAAGACAAGTTATAATATAAAAGTAACATTTTTTATATTGTATGATACAACATATCAAGGGACACCTAAAGAAGAATTTTATAAAATAAATCCAGATGTTTTTAATAAATTTAATATTATTTACATATCACCTGAAGAAAGAGAAGAAGAAAAGAAAAGACTAGAAGAACAAAATATTCTTACATATGAGGAAGCAGAGTTATTTTTTGGTAACGGACATGCTAAAGGAAGAAATACAGTATTATATTTCGCATTAAAGAATAAAATGGATTATTTATTATTTTGGGATGATGATGAATATCCAGTAGCATGTATTAAAGAAGAAGATAAAATTATTTGGAAAAAACAAGATAATGTTATAAAACATATTGAAGAGATGGAGAAAAATAATGCTGATGTAACAGTAGGCTATCATTGTGGATATATTTCACCAATCCCTTATTTAAATGTGAGTGATAACATTGAAGAAGATAATATACAGGATTTTATAGAAGCTATAAGTAACGAACTAGTATCATATAAATCAATAAATGAAAAATTTAAGAAAGATAATGGTGTAACATTTGCAGAAGAAAGTTTAGCAAATGGACAAGGTGCTTATGAGTTAAGAGGAGAAGATGGAAATAAATTTGTTGCAGGTTCTACTTTATGTTTAAATTTACAGCATATAGATAAAATACCAGCATTTTATAATCCACCTTCTGCAAGAGGAGAAGATACATTCTTTTCTATGAATTTGGAGAATTCTAAAGTAATAAAAGTACCAGTATATCATTTTCATGATGGGTTTTTAAAATATAAGAAAATAATGGATGGAGATTATCCAGAAAAATTTAAATTGATAAAAGCTAATGATAAAAATGTAGAAAAGAGATTTTTTAAGGCTTGTCAAGGATGGATTAAATATAAGCCATTATTACTATATATATTAAATAGAGAAGATTATGATTATCAAATAAGAAAGGTAAAAGTAAAGTTAAAAAGAAGTATTAGAAGAATAGACCATTTATTTGATCAAAGTAATTTTGAGAATTTAGTAAAACAATTAGATGAATATGATAGCAAAGTAGAAGAACATTATAATGACTTCATTAGAATAAATGAAATATGGAATAATTTAAAAAAATCAATGACGTAAGCTGTTGATTTTTTTGATGGTTTAAGTTATAATAATTTTTGTATTACATATGCCCGAATAGCTCAGTTGGTAGAGCAACGGATTCGTAACCCGGAGGTCAGCAGTTCGATTCTGCTTTTGGGCACCATTATATAAAAACTTACAAACTGTAAATGTTTTGTAAGTTTTTTTATTTTTAAGAAATTGTTGTTCAAAAAAAGTAATCTATGATAGAATAAAGATAGATTTATAGAAATGAAAAAGGGGATTATTATGGGAAGAGTATCAAATTTTTTTAAGACCAAAAAAATTGCAAAAATAATAGGTATAGTAATAATTATAATTGTTTTAATATTGGCAATTGGGTTATGGTCTATTTTTGGAGCTAGTTTTAAAGTAGTAGGTATCTTAGGGAAAATTAATGGAACATCTTATAGTTTAGAGAAAAGTAAAAGTAGTGCAGCTTATAATGGAAGATGTAAAGTGAATGTTTATCCATCAGAGAATTTATATGTACCAGATCTTGTACAGGATCAAACGAATAAACAGGCGGTATTTTTGTATGTTGGAAGTGCTACAAGCAATAAAAAAGGTGCTGTTTCTATAACTGTTGAGTCGATGGCTGAGGTAAGTGATAGTATTGTAAGTAGTTTTAACACAATAACAAGTACAAAAGAACCAACAATAAGTAGAGAATATAATACTTTAAATTATTTTGTTTATAATGGAAGAAATTATTTCTATAACTTAAATCCATATGGAATAATGTTTACAACACCAATAAATAATAATTATCTATATTGGGTTATGGTTCAAGATTATAGTAATTTAACAAAAGAGGATATAGAGTCAATACTTTATTTTGAGGTTGTATAAACTAGATGTTGAAATTTACAAAAAGGCTAAAATGTGCTATAATAGTAGTATGCAGAATGTTTTTACTCCATTTTGCATCTTGGTTTTGTCAGCAGGTAAAAATATTTTTTTGGGAGGAATTATGTCTAAGAAAGACTACGATTACGTTGTCGAAATGATGCGTAAATATCAAGAGGAGGAAGGAACAGAGTATAGGATTGACTATGGGATGATTGCTGGAAATCTGATTATTGATGGCAAGGATGGCAAGAAGGAAGTAAGTTTGGACGTTAAGCAGCGTTTTATGGAACTCTACATAATCTATGTGGAGACTCTGATGAAGGAGAATAAAAGTCCACTTGCTATCTTCATGTTTCATGGAGAGCATTTCAAGATGGTACGCAGGAACCCTCTTAGAAGAGGAATGGTCTACATCGAGGATGACCTGAGGGCGATAACAAAACTGCTACCAGAACTTCCTGAAGGTGAATTCTATGTCTTTCCGGCACTTCAAATTATCCGCTCGGAAGAGGGTGAAGAGCCCTTTATTCTCGTAAGGAGGTAGTCGAGCATTAGGTCAGCTTCGTGTAGGAGCTGGCCTTTTGCTTGCAAAAAACAGAAAAAACAGGATATAATGTGCTTGATTAAAGGTATTGACTCCTTTTTTCAGTTAATGTAGGCAACTAGTAAAATAATTTTGGGGAGAAAAAATGAGTGATTATGCAAGTGTTGTTTCAGAAAGACTTTGTATTCGAAGCGGAGAAAAAAGGAAAGAAGTATCTGGACAGGTACGTAAGAAGTTTGATGCCCTTCTTTATAAGTATGTATCAAAAGAAAGAAAACTGATAAAAACAAGACCAATCAGTATTATCTTTCAAAATCCAGTGACTCCTTATATGAGAAGGAATTATAGAAATGGAGTGACTTATATTGAAAAAAGTTTAGCTCCAGTGACAAGAGAACTTCCTTCTCTTGATGAAGGAGAATACTATGAATTTCCTGGTGTAGAGTTGATTATAGAAAGTGATGGTGAAGGAACAATCTATTTTAGATAAGCATAACACAAAGAGCCAGCTGAAATATTTTTTATCAGTTGGTTCTTTTATATATAGAAAAAATAAGCAAAAACAGTACACAGATTTGGAAAAGTATGGTATACTATTATACAATGAGGGAGAAAATGTAAAAAGGAGGAAAATGTTATGGCAGATATGAAAATATCAGAAGATATTACTTGGATTGGTGCAAGTGATAATGACTTAAAATTATTTGAAAGTCAATATGTATTAGAGCACGGAATGAGTTATAATTCATATTTAATAAAAGATGAGAAAAATGTAGTTTTAGATACTATAGATGAGAATGTAACTAATGTTTGGAAAGATAATTTATCAAAAGCATTAGAAGGAGAAAAGCCAGATTATTTAATAATTTCACATATGGAACCAGACCATGCTTATAATATAGGTGTTCTTGCTAAAGAATATCCTGATATGAAACTAGTAGGAAATCAAATGACATTTAATATGCTTACAAATTTCTTTAGTGACATAGATTTAAGTAGTAGAAAAGTAATTGTAACAGAAGGTGATGTATTAGACATAGGAAAACATAAATTACAATTTTTTATGGCTCCTATGGTTCATTGGCCAGAGGTAATGGTAACATATGAACAGACAGAAAAAATACTATTTTCAGCAGATGGATTTGGAAAATTTGGTTCATTAGACCATGATGAGGAGTGGGACTGTGAAGCAAGAAGATATTATTTTGGAATTGTGGGAAAATATGGTGTGCAAGTACAAGCATTATTAAAGAAAGCAGCTACATTAGATATAAAAATGATCTGCCCATTACATGGACCAATATTAAAAGAAAATTTAAGTTATTATATAAATAAGTATGATGTATGGAGCAAATATGAACCAGAAGAAGAAGGAATATTTATTGCAACAGCAAGTATCTATGGAAATACTTTAAATGCAGCAAAAGAAATGAAAGATATATTGGAGAAAAAAGGTGCTAAAAAAGTTGTTGTATCAGATTTAGCAAGAGAAGATTGGGCAGAGTGTGTAGAAGATGCTTTTAGATATTCTAAATTAATAGTTGCAGCATCTAGCTATAATATGGGAATATTCCCACCAATGGAGCATTTCTTAAGACATTTAAAAGATAGAAATTACCAAAATAGAACAGTTGGAATAATAGAAAATGGTTCTTGGGCACCTTCAGCAGGAAGAGGAATGAAAGCAATTGTAGGAGAAATGAAAGATATAAATTTGGTAGAACCAATGGTTACTATTAAATCAAGAATGAATGAAGAAAATAGAAAGCAAATGGAAGATTTAGCAGATGAGATGTTGAAAAATTAGGACTTAGGAGGACGACTAATTATGGGTTTTTTTGAAAAATTAAAACAAGGAATGAATAAAACTAAAAGTGCATTTGATGAAAAAATAAATAATGTATTTAAAAGTTTTAGAAAAGTTGATGAAGATTTTTTAGATGAGTTAGAAGAGATTTTAATCATGTCTGATATAGGAGTTGATACGTCAGTAGAGATAATAAATAATCTAAGAAATAGAATAAAGAAAGAAAAGTTACAAGATGAAGAAGATGTTAAAAAAGCATTAAGAGAAGAAATGCAAAATATTCTAGATGTAACAGATATAAGTCTTCATTTGAACACAAAACCATCTGTAATTTTAGTTGTAGGTGTAAATGGAGTAGGTAAAACTACTTCAATTGGAAAAATTGCAAATAGATTAGCAAAAGATGGTAAAAAAGTTGTTGTTGCAGCAGCAGATACATTTAGAGCAGCAGCAGTAGAACAATTAGAAATATGGGCTAACAGAGCAGGAGCAGATATAGTAAAAAGAGAAGAGGGAGTAGACCCAGCATCTGTTGTATATGATGCAATAAAAATAACAAGAGAAAAAAATGCAGATGTATTAATAGTAGATACAGCAGGAAGATTACACAATAAGAAATACTTAATGGATGAATTAAATAAAATTCAAAAAGTAATAAATAAAGAAATGGCAGAATGCGATAAAGAGGTATTATTAGTAATAGATGGAACAACAGGACAAAATGCTATTTCACAAGTAAAAGCTTTTAAAGAGGAAGCAGATATAACAGGGCTAGTAATTACAAAATTAGATGGAACAGCAAAAGGAGGAGTTGCAATAGGAATAGTTCATGAAAATAAGATTCCAATAAAATTTATTGGAGTTGGTGAACAAATAGACGATATGGAAGTATTTAATTCAGAAGATTTTGTAAAAGCTATAATTTAGAATAAAGGGGAATTTATTAACTAAAGGAGGTAAAAAAGTGGATAAAGATACCCAAAAGGAAGAAAAGGTTCAAACAGAAGTAAAAGAAACAAATGTAGTAGAAACAAAGGAAAATGAAAAAGAGAATACCAAGAAGAAAAATAGTAAATCTAGAATGCTGCTTGTTATTTTATTTTTACTAATATTTGCAGTAATTAGTTATATCCAATTAAGAGGAAGTTATTTAGAGTATCTAGAATTAGGACAAGAATATACAAATATTTTTAAAACAAATATGACTTATCGTTATACAATCATGGCTGTTAATTTTGTTGTTTTATATATAGTTATATATTTAACAAATAGAGGAATAAAAAAAGGTTTAAAGGTATTTTTTGAAAAAGAAGATAAAAAGATGCCAAAATTACCTAATAAATCTTTAGCATTAGTAATATCAGCAATTACAAGTTTTGTTGTGTCATCAATTTTTATGCAAAAGTTTATGCTTGCTACAAGCGGGGCATCATTTGGTATACAAGATCCAATATTTGGATTAGATATTTCATATTACATGTTTTTAAAACCGTTTATAGAAACACTAGTATTTTACTTTGTAATA
The DNA here is from genome assembly GCA_944392525.1 of uncultured Clostridia bacterium. The sequence continues at coordinate 6,886 of CALXXB010000034.1, forward strand.
TTATTTGTATGTTTATCTTTGTATATGGCATTATATTATATAATAGTATTTAATCGCTACTTTGATGGAATAGATGGTAAAATGTTAAAAGAAAGTCTATTTATGAAAAAGTTACTAAGAAATGTAATGCTAATAGTAATAGGTATTGCAATTTTAGCTGTTTTAAGTACTCAAAATGTTATGTTTGGAAAAATACTTACAGTTGGAGATAATATAGAAATAAATGGTGCTGGAATGACAGAGGCAACAATTCAAGTTTGGGGATATGCAATATTTGCATTTGTAATTGTAATATTTGCATATAGAGCAATAAGAGCATTCAAAGCAGGAAACACAAACAAAGTATTAAAAAATCTAGCTGTAATACCAGGATATTTGGTTATACTATTTATAGTAATGATTGGTTTTGATTTAATATATGTAAATTCTAACGAGCTAGACAAAGAAAAAGATTATATATCAGCAAATATAGAAAATACAAAAAGAGCATATAATATAGAAATTGAGGAAAGTAATTTAGAAGATTCTGGAACTATTACACAAGAAGAAGTAGATGAAGCTTCAAATGTAATAAATAATATACCAATAATTAGTAAAGAGGCAGTATTAGAAACTTTACAAAATAATCAATCAAGTGCAGGTTACTATGTATATCCAAATGCAACACTTGCAAAATATAATATAAATGGACAAGATAGATTAGTATATTTAGCACCAAGAGAAATTACTAATTCAGGAAGAACTTATAGTAATAAAACATATGAATATACTCATGGAATGGGAGAAATAATAACATCTGCAACAGAAAGTACAGAAAGTGGAAATATAAAATATATACAAAGTGATGTAGCAGGTGCAGATGAAGTAATTAATGTTTCAGAGCCAAGAATTTATTTTGGTTTAGAAACAGATGAAACAATAGCAACAAATACAAAGAACAAACAAGAATATGATTATACAGACGTAAATGGAACAGACCAAGTATCAACTTACTCAGGTGAGGCAGGATTAAATTTAGGATTCTTAGATAGATTAGTACTTGGAATTTCAAAAGGAGATTTGAATTTAGCTTTCTCTAGCGAAATGACAGAAGATAGTAAGATATTGATAAATAGAGATATTGTAACAAGAGCAAAGAAAGCAATGCCATATTTAATTTATGACGAAAATCCATATACAGTCATTACAGACAATGGAAGAATTGTATGGGTATTAGATGCTTATACAGTATCATCTAGTTATCCATTCTCACAATATACTACAATTGAGCATGATGGAATGACAGAAGATATAAATTATATAAGAAACTCTGTAAAAGTAATAATTGATAGTTATGATGGAACAATGGATTTCTATATAACAGATAGAACAGATCCAATTGCTATGGCTTATAGAAATATATATGATGGTTTATTTAAAGATTTAGATGAAGAAATACCAGAAGATATTTCAGAACATTTTGTATATCCTGAATATCTATATAATGTTCAAGCAGAAGTATTAAAGGTATATCATAACAGTAGACCAGATGTAATTTATAGAGGAGACGACTTATGGGATATTGCAAGATATAGTACAACAAGCAATACTAACACAACAGGAACATATATGGAACCTTATTACACAATGGTAAAAACTAAAAATGGAGAACAATTAGGATTAGTACAAATATATACTCCAGATTCAAGACAAAATATTATTTCTTATTTAGTAGGAAGTAATGAAGATGGTGAAAATGTATTAAGATTATATAAATTCTCAGCAGATAGTAATATAGTAGGTCCAATGCAACTTGATAAGCAAATACAAGAAGATGAAAATATTAGCTCAGAATTGGAAACATTAAATGTTACAGGAACAAGATTAACAAAACAAATGATAGTAGTTCCAATTAATAATACATTATTATATGTTGAGCCAGTTTATCAAACAATGCTTAATGAATCTGATGTTCCACTTCTAAAAAAGGTAATAGTAGCATCAGGAAATAAAGTTGCAATAGGAGATACTTTAACAGAAGCTCTTCAAAATCTACTTTCAAGATATGCTACAAACATTGAAGTTGAAGATACAGAAGATATAAATAGTATTATTGATGCAATAATAAGAGCTAACCAAAACTTAACAGAGTCAAATGAAAGTAATAATTGGGAACTAATGGGTAGTGATATTGCAAGGCTTCAAGAATTAATTAGCCAACTAGAACAAGCAAGAGATGAACAACAAGCAGATGAAAATACAACAAATTCTACTGATACAAATATTATAAGTGAAAATACAACAGATCAACAAAATAGTGTAGATAATGTAGTAGTTAACAACACAGTAAATGAGTAATAAAAAATTAAAGCAAAAAGAAATAAAAACAAAATAAATGAAAAAAGAATAAAACAAACATAAAAAATCCACCATATGATTAGGTGGATTTTTATGTTTTATAATAAGAAGAAAAAAGAAGAAAGAGAAAATATAAATATACTAAGTAAATCAATTTCACATCTAAATAAAGTTCTTCAAGAAGGAAATTTTGTAGAACTTACTTATTTATTAGGAAATAAAAAGGAAATGTTTATAAGAAATTTTTTAGCAGGAATATCAAGAGGAATTGGTATAGGTATAGGAGTAACTATTATTACAGCAATTCTTGTAATGATTCTTCAAAAAATAGTAACATTAAATATACCGATAATTGGGGAATATATTTCAGATATAGTAGAGATAGTTCAAAGAAGTAGATGAGACAAAGAAGGACGGAACTTTTTTGTCTCATATTTGTACATAAATAAGATTTATATGTTATAATCTAAGAAAAAAAGAAGGTATAGATATGAAAGAATTGAAAAGAGAAGATATAAAAAGTATATTTCCTAAAAGAGATGAAAATTCGAATAAAGGAAATTTTGGTTATGTAGGAATAATGGGAGGATGCATAGAATATTCTGGTGCTGTTAAACTTGCAAATTTAAGTAGTTCTGCTTTAACATCAGGTGCTGGTGTTGTAAGACTTATAGTACCAAAAGAAATAGCAAATGGCGTTATGCCATATCTATTAGAGCAAACATTATTTACAATAGAAAGTAAAGATGGACATATGATATTTGATGAAGAAGAAATAGATAAATCTTTAGAAAAATTAAAAGCATTAGCAATTGGTATGGGATGGGGAGAAAATAAAGACAATGAAAAAATATTAAGTTACATATTAGAAACAAAAGATATACCAGTTGTAATAGATGCAGATGGTTTAAATACTTTAGCTAAAATGGATAAAAGCATTTTAAATAGAACTAAATGCAGAGTAATATTAACACCACATCCAAAGGAATTTGAAAGAATAAGTGGATATGATTTTGAAGATATTAAAAATAATCCACAAGAATTAGCAATTAAGTTTGCCAGTGAATATAATGTTATTTTATTACTTAAAGGACATACTACTACTGTTACAGATGGGAAAACGACTTATTTAGTAAAAAGAGGATGTGCTGGTATGGCAACAGCAGGAAGCGGAGATGTTTTATCAGGTATATTAGTAGGACTTTTAGGATATAATGAGCCAAATGTTTTAAGTATAGCAGCAGGAGCATATTTAGCAGGCTTAGCAGGAGAGCTAGCTCAAGAAGAATTAAATGATATATCTATGAAAGCGTCTGATACAATATCCAAAATACCAGAAGCGATTAGCGAAATAAGAAGTTAAGGTAACAATTCATATAATATAAAAAGAGTTCTAAAAGAACTCTTTTTATATTAATTTATTAAATACTTTTTTACCTTTTTTAAGGATAGCATATCCATCTTTGAAATCTTTATCTGATAATTGGTAGTTTGTATCAGTAACTTTTTCATCGTTTAGAGATATACCACCTTGGTTGATAAGTGTTCTTGCTTGTCCTTTAGAAGGAGCCATGTTACATTTTATGATTGCATCTAAGATTGATATGTTTCTATCATCTAATTCAGTAGTAGGCATGTTATCTAAGTTACCTTGTCCACTAAATAATGCATTTGAAGCTTCTTCAGCTTTTTTAGCTTCTTCTTCACCGTGAACTAGTTTTGTTATTTCATATGCTAGAATTTTTTTAGCATCATTTATTTTTTCATCTTTAAGGCTTGCAAGTTCATTTATCTTTTCAATAGGTAAGAATGTAAGCATTTTTAAAACGTTTTCTACACTATCATCTTCAACATTTCTCCAGTATTGGTAAAATTCATAAGGAGAAGTCTTATTAGGGTCAAGCCATAGGGCTCCTTTTTCAGTTTTACCCATTTTCTTACCTTCTTTAGTTGTAAGAAGTTTAAATGTTAAACCGTAAGAATCGTCTTTACCTATTTTTCTAATTAAATCAACTCCACCTATAATATTAGACCATTGGTCATTTCCACCCATTTCTAGTTTACAACCATATTCATTATATAAATGTAAAAAGTCATAAGATTGCATTAACATATAACTCATTTCAAAGAATGTAAGACCAGTTTCTAATCTTTGTTTATAACATTCAGCAGCAAGCATTTTATTAACAGAGAATAGACTTCCAATTTCACGTACAAATTCAACAAATTTTAAATCTAAAAGCCAATCTGCGTTGTTTACTATTATTGCTGCATTTTCACCTTCAAAACTAACGAATTTTTCAACTTGTTTTTTAATACAAGCAACATTATGGTCAATTTCTTCACGAGAAAGCATTTTTCTCATATCTGTTTTACCAGATGGGTCACCAATTGTAGCAGTACCACCACCAACTAATATAATTGGTCTATGACCACATTTTTGCATGTGAGAAGCAACCATTAAAGAAACAAAGTGACCAACATGTAAACTATCAGCTGTAGGGTCTATACCAATATAAAAAGAAATTTTTTCTTTTCCTAAAAGTTCTTTCAACTCTTCTGGATGAGTAATTTGTTCGATGTAATTTCTTTCGTTTAGAATGTCAATAACATTTTCCATAAAATCAAAATCCTTTCCTAGTTAAGTGTAATTCCATTGAAACCAGTTTCTTGGTTTTGGTTAATACCATTTTGAAAATCTTTTTTATAATTTTTAAATTCAGGATATCCAACAAAACGATTCAAGTTTTTGATTGAGATACCTGTTTGATTAGAAATAGTATCTAAAGAATTATCAAATCCGTTTTCATCTAAATAAGATGTAAATTGCATAAATTCAGCTCCATCTTTTTTACTACATTTAGGGCAAACATTACCCTCTGCAACATAAAAACTTCCACATCTACTACATCTATTAAATTCCATTTTAAATCCTCCTTGTTTTATCTTTTGACATTTTTCTCTAAAATCCACTACATTGTATCATAAATCAAAGAAAAATTAAAGACCTTTTTCCTTTAAATCATTAAATTTTTTATAGAATTCAGGAATAGATTTTTGAAGACGAATAGGTCTTAAGTTTTTATCAGTAAAACAATGTTTAGTTTCACCTGTAAAAACAACTTCTCCTGTATTTTTCTCAGTAGCAGTATAGCCCATAGTAAGTCTTACTCCATTAAATTCTTTAACATATAATTTAATTAAAATAACATCATTAAAAGTTACATGGTGTTTAAAAGTACAATTAACACCAAGAACTGGTATCATAACATCGTTATCTTCAAAAGCAGAATAAGGCATACCAATTTTTTCAAGAAGGTAACATCTTGCTTCTTCCATAAAACGAATGTAATTAGAATGATGAACAATTCCCATTCTATCGGTTTCATAATAATTAATTCTTCTTTCATATACGTAATCCATAAAAATCCTTCCTTTCAGGGAGTAATTATATAAAAATAGTAAAAATATGTCAAATGAAAAAGAAGTAAAAATGTGTAGGAATTTGTATAAAATTGTGATATAATCAAAAAAATTAAATAAGATGGAGAATAAAATGAAAAAGATAAATGGAATAATAATGCAATACTTTGAATGGTATATGAATTGTAATCAAAACTTGTGGAATGATATAGCAAATAATGCTGAAAAACTAGCAGATATAGGAATAACAGCTCTATGGCTTCCACCAGCATATAAAGGAATAGGAGGAAAAGATGAAGTCGGTTATGGCGTTTATGATGTATATGATTTAGGAGAATTTGATCAAAAAGGAACTGTAAAAACTAAATATGGTTCTAAAGATGAATATTTAAATTGTATACAAGTATTAAACCAAGCAGGAATAGAAGCATATGCAGATATTGTTCTAAATCATAAAATGGGAGCTGATATGTTACAAACAATACCTGCAAATAAAGTAGATTGGGGAAACCATAATTTAGAAGAAGCAACGCAAGAAACAGTAAGAGTAGCAACAAAATTTACATTTCCAGGAAGAAAACATAAATATTCAGATTTTGAGTGGAACTGGACACATTTTGATGGAATAGATTATGATGAAAATTCTAAAGAACATGCAATATTTAAATTTAAAGATAAAGATTGGAGTGCTGCAGTAGACGAAGAATTTGGAAACTATGATTATTTAATGGGGGCTGATTTGGATTTCGGAAATCCAGAAGTAGTAGAAGAATGTAATAGATGGGGAAAATGGTATTTAGATTTTACAGGAGTGGATGGATTTAGATTAGATGCTGTAAAGCATATAAATGCAAACTTTTATAGAGAATGGATACGCAATTTAAGAAAAGAATCAAAACAAGGATTGTTTACAGTAGGGGAATATTGGAGTGGAGATGTATCAAAATTGCACAGATATATTAGTGAAACAGAAGGAGAAATATCTTTGTTTGATGTACCACTACATTACAATTTTTATAATGCTTCAAATGACCCTAATTATGATTTGAGTCAGATTCTAGAACATACATTACTAAAAGAAAATTCAAGTAAAGCAGTAACATTTGTAGATAATCATGACACACAACCAGGACAAAGTTTACAAAGCTTTGTAGGAGATTGGTTTAAACCAGCAGCATATAGTATAATCTTATTGAGAACAGAAGGATATCCATGTGTATTTTATGGAGATTTTTATGGTATACCACATGATAATATAGAACCTATGAAAGATTTAAAAACTTTAATAGAATTGAGAAAAGAAAAAGCATATGGAGAAGAACACGATTATTTTGATAACAAAAACTTTATAGGATGGACAAGAGAAGGAGACGAAGAACATTTACAATCAGGATTAGCTGTTGTGATTTCAAACGCTGGTGATGGAGAAAAAAGAATGTATATAGGAGAGCAATTTGCAGGAGAAAAATTTATAGACAGTTTAGGAAATTGTGAAGATGAGGTTTTAATAGATGAACAAGGATATGGAAACTTTAAAGTAAAAGGAAAATCTACATCAGTTTGGGTAGAAGGATAATTTCGCGTTCGGGACGTTTCCTTTGCGCATAAAATTTCGCAAAAGGGACACATCTATAAAAGGGTTTGTCCCAAAAGCGAAAAAAAGTCGCAAAGGAAACGTCCCCAATGCGAAATGAAAGGAGAAGAATATGTCAAAGTTTGTACATTTACATATACATAGTGAATTTAGTTTATTAGATGGAGCAAATAGAATAAAAGATTTACCAGTAAGAGCAAAAGAGCTTGGAATGGACGCTATGGCAATAACTGACCATGGTGTTATGTATGGTGCAATTGACTTTTATAAAGCTTGTAAGAAAGAAGGAGTAAAGCCAATTATTGGGTGTGAAGTATATGTAGCTCCAAGAAGTCGTTTTGATAAAGAACCTAATATTGATAATAAATACAATCACTTAATCTTACTTGCTAAAGATAATCAAGGATATAAGAATTTAAGTAAATTAGTTTCACTTGGATTCACTGAAGGATATTATTATAAACCTCGTATAGATTTAGAAATATTAGAGAAATATCATGAAGGATTAATATGTTTAAGTGCATGTTTAGCAGGGGCTGTAAATCAAGCATTACTTAATGGAAATAATGATAAAGCTGAAGAAATAGCTCTTTGGCATAAAAGAGTTTTTGGTGATGATTATTATATTGAAATACAAAATAACGGTATAAAAGAACAAGTCTTAGCAAATCAAAAGTTAGTACAGCTTGCAAGAAAGTTAGATATACCACTAGTTGCAACAAATGATGCACATTATTTGAAAAAAGAAGATGCATATAATCATGAGGTTTTACTTTGTATTCAAACTGGTAAAAGAATGAGTGATATAGATAGAATGAGGTTTGATACAGATGAGTTATATGTAAAATCTCCAGAAGAAATGATAGAGTATTTTAAGGCTTTTCCAGATGCGATAGAAAATACAGTTAAGATAGCTGAAAAATGTAACGTTGAATTTGAATTTGGACATACAATATTACCTAATTATGATGTACCACCTGAATTTCCAACACATTTTGATTTCTTCAAAAAGTTATGTGATGATGGAATAAAGAAAAGATATGGAGAAAATCCAAGTAAAGAAATATTAGATAGAGCAGATTATGAAATTAGTGTAATTAAGAAGATGGGATATGTTGATTATTTCTTAATTGTTTGGGATTTTATTCATTATGCAAAGACACATGGAATATCAGTAGGACCAGGACGTGGCTCTGGTGCAGGTTCTATAATTGCATATGCAATTGAAATAACAGATATAGACCCCATGAAATATGATTTACTTTTTGAAAGATTCTTAAATCCTGAAAGAATTAGTATGCCTGACTTTGATGTAGACTTTAGTGATACACGCAGACAGGAAGTAATTGATTATGTATCTGAGAAATATGGTCATGACCATGTATCACAGATTATAACTTTTGGAACTATGGCTGCTAAAATGGTAATTAGAGATGTTGCAAGAGTACTTGATGTTCCATATTCAGAGGCAGATAGCTTAGCTAAGATGATACCAAATGAATTACATATAACAATAAAGAAGGCATTAGAACAAAATAAAGAATTACGTGATAGATATGAAAGTGATGAAACAGTAAAAAAAGTCTTAGATATAGCTATGGGATTAGAAGGTATGCCAAGACAGGCATCTACGCATGCTTGTGGTATAGTTATTACAAAAGATCCTGTAGATACATATGTGCCTTTATATGTACGTGATGGGCAAATATCTACACAATATATAATGACGACACTAGAAGAATTAGGACTATTAAAAATGGACTTTTTAGGTCTTAGAACTCTTACTGTAATACAAGATACAATAGAGATGGTAAAAGAAGACAAGGGAATAGACATAGAATTTGATAAAGATATGTCAGATTCAAAAGTATATAAATTATGGCAAGAGGGTAAAACTTGTGGAATATTCCAATTTGAGTCTCAAGGTATGACAAACTTCATGAAAGAACTACAACCAGACTGTTTGGA
>CALXXB010000035.1 GCA_944392525.1 uncultured Clostridia bacterium
TCTTTTGCTTTTACCCATTTTCCTTCTTCTGGTATTGGTGCTGGTCCGTGATCTACTCCTTTACGAACATAGCACATGTCTTCTAATTCTTTTGAATAAGTCATTTTAATTGCTCCTTTCACTATTTAAGTTTTTTCTACATATATTTATTATATTTTAGGTTTTAACCTAAAAGTTAACAACTTTAAATTTTTATTTTTCCTTATACTTAATTACTATTATATATTAGTTATTATTATTCTGTTTCTTTTTATGTTGTTCCTCATATCTTTTTATTTGCTCTTCTGATAACAATAATTGATTTTTTCTTGTTGGCTTCTTTTTTACATTTTCAGCTTCTGTATCTATTTCATTAGCTCTGTAATTGTTATAGCTATTATAATCATTGTTAATTTCACTATTATTACTATTGCTAATATACGTATTATCATCTATATTATTATCATTACTTATTGTTTCATCTGTATTATATGCAATTTTATTTTCTATATCTCTTATATATATACCTGTTTCATATGTCTCTTTTCTTCCTATAGTTTTTGCACCTAGTAGATATCTTTTTAGAATTTCTTTATCTTTTTTATTTACTTGTTCTTCGCCAATTCCTAAATATTCATATCTCCATATTATATGTCTTTCATAACTATTAAAATCGCTATGCTCTAAATCATCATAGTTATACTCTACTTTAAATTTAGAATTTTGAATTGACATTGTTATATTTGACCACAATTCTCCCGTCTCTGATTTTCTAAATTCTTCCCTAAGTTGCTTTATTTTGGCATACAAAATACTAACTAATTTTAGATAGTCATTTTCATCTAAATTAAATTTGTTTGGTATTTCATATACATTGACAGGTTTCTTTTTTAATATACCTTTTGGAATATAGTAGAAATATAATTCTCCTTTTTTCTCTCCATTAGGCATATCTATCACTGAGCTATATAAAAATAATTTATCCCATTTTTCTGGTATCATATAATACAATTTTTTCTGTATATCTTCGTACATTTCTTTTATTTTCTTTGTGTGATTTAACATACTTTTATTCCTCGTCTAATAAACTTTCTCCAGTCATTTCCTCTGGTTTCTCTAAATGCATTAAATCAAGCATTGTAGGTGCTAAATCTGCTAGTTTTCCATCGTCTTTTAATTTTAGTTTTTCATTAGATGTTACTAATATTAATGGTACTGGATTTGTTGTATGTGCAGTATGTGGTTCTCCTGTTTTATAATCTATCATTTGCTCTGCATTTCCGTGGTCTGCTGTTATTAACATATTTCCTTGTTTTGACTCTACTAGTTTTACTACTTTTCCTACACATTCATCTACTGCTTCAACTGCTTTTATTGCTGCTGGTAAACTTCCAGTATGTCCTACCATATCAGTATTTGCATAATTTAATATAATTACATCATACTTATCCTCTGATATTGCTTCTAATACTTTATCTGTTACCTCATATGCACTCATTTCTGGTTTCATATCATATGTTTCTACTTTAGGAGATGGTACTAATATTCTATCCTCTCCTGGATATTGTTTTTCTTCTCCTCCATTAAAGAAGAATGTTACATGTGCATATTTTTCAGTTTCTGCAATTCTTAATTGTGTATAACCTTTTTTGCTAATATATTCTCCAAATGTATTTTTTAATGTTTCTTTCTTAAATGCTATATGAACATTTGGCATTGTTTCATCATAGCTTGTAAAACATACAAAATATAAATTTAAATCTTTTTTAGTTTCAAATCCATCAAAATCTGGATCTACTAAAGCTCTAGTTATTTGTCTTGCTCTATCTGGTCTAAAGTTAAAGAATATTACTGAATCGTTTTTGTCTATTGTTGCAACTGGTGTGTCTCCATTGCAAATTATTGTTGGCTCTACAAATTCATCAAATACTTCTTTTTGGTATGAATCTTCTATTGCACCTATTGCGCTACCTGCTTTGTTACCAATTCCATTTACTAACGCATCATAAGATTTTTTAACTCTTTCCCATCTCTTATCTCTATCCATACTATAAAATCTACCAGATATACTTGCAATTTTTCCTATTCCCTTTTCTGCCATTTTATCTTGTAATTTTATAATATAGCTTTCTGCTGATGCTGGTGGAGTATCTCTACCATCTAAGAAACAATGTACATATACATCTTCAAAATCTCTTCTTTTAGCCATCTCTAATAAACCAAATAGATGACGAATGTGGCTATGAACTCCTCCATCTGATAATAATCCTAAAATGTGCAATTTAGAATGATTCTTTTTACAATTTTCAATTGCTGCTATAAATTCTGGGTTAGTAAAGAAATCCCCATCTTCTATTGATTTTGTTATTCTTGTTAATTCTTGATATACGATTCTTCCTGCACCTATATTTGTATGCCCTACTTCAGAATTTCCCATTTGTCCATCTGGTAATCCTACTGCTAATCCACTTGTTCTTATATCTGTATTTGGATATTTTTTCATTAATTTATCTATATTTGGTGTTTTAGCTAATTTTATAGCATTTCCATCTTTATTTGGATTATCTCCAAAACCGTCTAATATCATTAGCATCGTTAGTTTATCTTTCATTTATTTTCTACCATCCTTTTCTATTTATCAAAATTTACTATTTTGCTGAACTCTTCTGCCTTTAAGCTTGCTCCTCCAACTAGTCCTCCGTCAATATCTGACATTCCGAAAAGTTCTTTAGCATTTGATGACTTAACGCTTCCGCCATATTGTATTATAACTCTAGAAGCTGTTTCTTGTCCATAGATTTCTTGAATTTTATTTCTAATTTCTTTTATAGAATTATTTGCATCTTCACTAGTTGCTGTTTTTCCTGTTCCAATTGCCCAAATTGGTTCATAAGCAATTATTGTATTTTCTACTTGTTCATTTGTTAATCCATCTAATGCAAGTTCTGTTTGTTTTGTAATTATATCTACAGTTTTACCTGCTTCTCTTTCTTCTAATGTTTCACCAACACATACTATTGGTTTTAATCCATATTTAAATGCTGCCTTTACTTTTTTATTTACTGTTTCATCTGTTTCGTTAAAATACTCTCTTCTTTCTGAATGTCCTATTATTACATATTCTACATTTATTGATTTCAACATTTTTCCTGAAACCTCACCAGTGTAAGCTCCTGATTCTTCAAAATGCATATTTTGTGCACCTATTTTTATGTTTGTATTTTGTGCTGTGAGTAAAGCGTAAAATAAATCTGTATATGGAACACATAATATTACTTCATTTTTTGTATCTTTTACAAGTGGTGTTAATTCATTTATAAATTCTATAGCTTCTCCTGGAAGCATGTTCATTTTCCAATTCCCTGCTATTACTTTTCTTCTCATAATAATCTTCCTCTCTTTTATTCAAATATTCATGATTTTAAGGGGAAGTTTTTTATTTCCCCTTAGATTTTTATTCTATTTATCTTGTAAACATTCTATTCCTGGTAATTTTTTACCTTCTAAGAATTCTAGTGATGCTCCTCCACCTGTTGATATATGTGTCATTTTATCTTGAAGTCCTGCTTTTCTTACTGCTGCTGCTGAATCTCCACCACCAATTATTGTCGTTGCATCAACTAATTCTGACATTACTTTTGCAATTGAGTTTGTTCCTATTGCAAATTGGTCAAATTCAAATAACCCTACTGGACCATTCCACACTACTGTTTTTGCTTTTCTTAATTCTTCTGAATACATTTCTATTGTTTTTTCTCCAATATCAAATCCTTCCCAACCTTCTGGAATTTCTGTCCAAGCAACTGTTTTACTTTCTGTATCTGGTTTAAATTCTTTTCCTATTTTAGTATCAACTGGAAGCATTAATTTAACACCTCTGTCTTTTGCTTTTTGCATTAAATCTTTTGCTAAATCTAACTTATCTTCTTCGCAAATTGAATTTCCAACACCATATCCTTGTGCCTTGAAAAATGTATAGGCCATTCCTCCACCAATCATTAATGTGTCTACTTTTTCTAATAAACTATCAATTACTCCTATTTTATCAGATACTTTAGCTCCACCTAAGATAGCCATAAATGGTCTTACTGGATTGTCTAAAGCTTCTCCTAAGAATTTTAATTCTTTTTCAATTAGGAATCCTGATACAGCTGGTAAGTAAGATGCAACTCCTACTGTTGAAGCATGTGCTCTATGAGCAGCTCCAAATGCATCATTTACATATACTTCTGCCATACTTGCTAATTCTTTACTAAATTCTGGATCGTTATCTGTTTCTTCTCTATGGAATCTAACATTTTCTAATAATAATATTTCTCCTGGTTTTAGGTTAGCTGCTTTTGTTTTTGCATCTTCTCCTATAACGTCTTTTGCCATAATAACATCTTGATCTAATAATCTTGATAATTCTTTTGCTACTGGAGCTAAAGAAAATTCTGGCTTAAACTCTCCTTTTGGTCTTCCTAAGTGAGAGCATAAAATAATACTGCAATTATTTTCTAGTAAATATTTTATAGTTGGTAATGCAGCTACTATTCTTGTATTATCTGTAATATTTCTATTTTCATCTAATGGTACATTAAAGTCACATCTAACTAGGACTTTCTTTCCTTTCAAATCAATGTCTTTTACTGTCTTTTTACTCATTTCTTATTCCTCCTTTATTTCTTTTATTAGTTTGCACAATTTTCCTTATTTTATAAGACAAACCTATTTTATAACAAAAAAGAGCACTTTTCAAGTACTCTTTTTAATTTTTTTGCATATATTTAATTTATATTAGCTTCTGCTAGCAATATAGCAAGCTAAATCTACTAATTTGTTTGAATATCCCCATTCGTTGTCATACCATGAAACTAATTTAACAAATGTATCTGTTAACATGATTCCAGCTTTTGCATCAAAGATTGATGTATGAGGATCACTTATGAAGTCTGATGATACAACATCTTCATCTGTATATCCTAATATTCCTTTTAATTCTCCTTCTGATGCTTTCTTAACAGCTGCACAAATCTCTTCATATGTTGTTGGTTTTGCTAAATTACATGTTAAGTCAACTACTGAAACATCAACTGTAGGTACTCTTAATGACATACCTGTTAATTTTCCATTTAATGTTGGGATAACTTTTCCAACTGCTTTTGCAGCTCCTGTTGAAGATGGGATTATGTTAGCAGATGCTGCACGTCCACCTCTCCAATCTTTTTTAGAAGCTCCATCAACTGTTTTTTGTGTTGCAGTTGTTGAGTGAACTGTTGTCATTAATCCTTCTGTAATTCCAAAGTTATCATTTATAACTTTAGCAAGTGGTGCTAAACAGTTTGTTGTACAAGATGCATTTGATACAATTTTCATACTTGGATCATATGTTTCATTGTTAACACCCATAACAAACATTGGAGCATCTTTTGATGGTGCACTAATTATAACTTTTTTAGCTCCAGCATCTAAGTGAGCTTGTGCTTTTTCCATTGTTGTAAATACTCCTGAACATTCTAATACATATTCTACTCCGATTTCTCCCCATGGTACATTATGTGGATCCATTTCGTTATATACTTTTATTTCTTTTCCATTTACTACTAAATTTCCGTCTTTTGCTTCTATAGTTCCATTAAATCTTCCATGAACTGTATCAAATTTTGTCATGTAAGCCATATAATCTGCTGCAATAAATGGATCATTTACTGCTACTACTTCTACTCCTTCTTTTGCAAGTGCTGCTTGGAATGATAATTTTCCGATTCTTCCAAATCCGTTAATTCCTATTTTAACTGACATAATAAATTCCTCCTTATAAAAATTATTTTATTACCTCTATTTAGGCATTTATTATTGTATACCAAAATATACCATATTGCAAGTATTATTTTAAAAGTTTTTTTATAAAGTTATAAATAAAGAAGAAGGAGTCCTACAAAGGGCTCCTTCTTCTAACCAGACACACTTGTATCTGGATTTGCCAGTTTTAGCAGTTAATCTGCACCTCCCAACACTTGTCTTCGGGACTTCCTCCCATAACCATGAAGCCTTTCCTTTCATCGTCAAGGCAGGTGATTGCACTAAGCTTAGTGACATAAGGCAGTATGGTTTCGAGCTTTTCCTTCACGCGCTCCTCATATTCTTCATCACACTCAATGGTGATAAAGTCAGTATCACACGCTTCTTGGCAAATCTTAATCATTTGCTCAAGACCAACAAGTTCTGAAACATAAATGTTCCATTCTATAGGCTTCCCAGAAGAAAAGTCGATAGAAAAAGCTCTCGAGAACCTAACCTTATCATCATCTGCAAAACACCACCTCCACAAATTCAGGTCTTTCTCTACGTGTAAAAGCATCAACCTCATTTTCTGTCCTTTCTACTGTTGTCAATGCTGGGGTACTGGCTAGTATCCGTACCTACTATATATAATACCACAAAAATCACATTTTAAAAATTATGCAGATTTTTGAAAGTGGTGTATTAAGCTATCTGCACTATTATTCTCTCATTCTCTCAATCGCCTTCTTGTCATCTATAAAAAGCATAACCCTCAATATTATAGTAAACAACAATTGTAACATCATCCTAAAACTTGAGAAATCCAATTTCATCAATAATAGTCACCATAACAACATTACCCCCTTCCATCATATTCTTCCTCTTTGTCTTTCATTCTTATATCTTCTTCAGATAAACATTTGAATGAAAACATACTTTATATTAGTTTTTTCAATATTTACTTTATTTACTACATATTGATTAATACTTGACATTTCTTTTGAAACAAAAATTACACTTTTAAATAATCCTCCTAATATACTTTATATTACTTTTATCAAATGATTAATTTTTTATATTAAATCTCATTTTTACATCTTACGTTTTATTATTTGATTTACTAATTTGTTCATTTTTTCTTCTCATTTCTTTCATAAAAAATACCTCCTTGATATATTTTTTATTATATCAAAAAAGGTATTTTTCAGTCTACACAAAATTTATGACATCACTTATAAGCATTTTTTCCAAAGTTATGGATTCAATATTAAAGTGGAACGAGAACCGTTTGTTGCTAGCAGAATAGTCGTCGTCGGTAGTAGGAGGGTTATAGACGCGTAAAACAACTGATTGAGCATTGATGTCGTTAGCAGTACCTCCTCTGTAAACTCGGTATCCGGTGTATTGTGTTTCTTGTGTCCATTCCCAACAATTACCTGCCAAGTCGTATATATTATTTGCTTTCCATGATTCACTATATCCTGTATCTTGCTTTGAACCGTAACCTGGAACTGCTGCATTTCCTGTACTATTAAGGTGGTTTCCCCAACTTTTTGAATTCTTTATATTATATCCACTATCTGCTAACCAAATGCATGTCACATCCCATTGGCATCCCCATATCATTCTTGTTGTTGTATTACTATCAACTTTAGCTAGTTCTTTACATTTTGCATATAATCTATACCAATTTGTATTTGTTAACACAACACCTGGCTTTTCTCCATCTGCTGTTAATTCATATCTACCTATGTAAAACCCTCCATATTTTTCTATACTTTCAATCATTGTATTGTACTCATCTACCATAGTTTGTGCCATATCTGCTGTATCGCTAAATCCTGCTTGGTTAACATTACTTGTTACTTCATCATAAAATCCATTATAGAGTGCCAAATCTGGTTCACGGTAGCTTGATGTCTTTCCTGGCAACACTCTTTCTTCTCCACTTATTATTTCTGATGCACTATACTTATTTGTGGTAACTCCTGTATTACCTCTTAATGCTACTCCTGATGTATTTTCTTCATACATAATACTTGGGTCTGATACTGGTACCCACACCCATTCATTGCCATTTTCTACTGCATCTGTTATAACTAATCCTTCATTATATGCTGGACCAGACGCTCCATCCCATATAGCCTCTCCTTCATTTATTGGAATATATCCTGCTGGTATTGTTGGATTTTGGTAACTACCTGCTTGTCCATTTATTGTACCTTGGCTTGGAGCAGGCTGTCCTACTGTTATATTTTCTCCGCCAGAACCACTACCATTACCATTACTCGCTCCTTCTATTATTTGTGATAAATCTACAGTATTACCTTTTTTAGTTAGTACTGTTTGTGCCTCTTCATCCATATTATTTCCTGTTACTTTTAATGCTGCATTTTTTACATCATCTACTGTATATGCTCCATTATTACTTTGTCCTGCTACGTTTATTAACTCTAATCTTATTTGCTCTTCTGCATCTGCTATGTCTGTTTGTTTGCTTGCATTTTGTGCTTGAGTAAGTATTCCATTTTGTCCTGTTAACATTGCAATTGATACTCCTGCTAAAATTAATAACACAATAATAGTAATAACAAGTGCTATAAGTGTTATACCTTTCTTTTGTTTTAAATTTTCTTTCATTTGTTTATCATTCCTTTCGTTTTTTATTTTTAGACATCAAAAAAATATCAACAAAAGCCTATACTTTTATAGGTTTGTTACTGTCTAATATAAAAATGATATCTATCGTTAAATAAACTATACTTTATTTCATTAAAGTGTAGCTCTCTCTTCTAGAGTGTCAACGGTTCTAGTTGCTAGCATAAATACACACCTCTTTTTCTTCTTATATTCATATTATACATTAATTTTCTTGCAAAATCTATTACAATAACATTACATTTTCTTTACACTCTATAAAAAATGAAAAGTAAAGTAATTTTTTAGATTAATCATTTTTACGTAGGAAATTTAAGGGTAGTAAAAATGATGGTAAGCAAAGCTTAAATCTAAAAAATTACTCCAATTCCCTATATTTTTTAAAGATATGTCCCAAATTGTCGGGAAAAGGAGATTAGGGACGTTTCCTTTTGGACATTTTGTCCATTTAGAACCGTCCCCAATGGTCATTCTTATTATTTATACAATTTTTCTAAAACAATCAAAAACATGGCATGTGACCATCCAAGTCCTATAACCCAATTTGGTTTTAATGTTGAGTTATTTACTTGCTCTCCTAAGAAGTAATGCTTTCCTGCTGTTTTTACAACAAAATCAAAAGTCTCTTTTGCCTTTCTCTTTTCTCCTGATTCTAAATAGTAAAGTGTCATCCAAAGATTTGCAATTGGCCAAGGATTACCATTCATATAATGATCTCCTTCAAATCTTTGGTATCCTCCAGTATAAGTACGAAGATGTAAATTAATACTTTCAACAGTATTTTTAACTTTATTTTCCTTTGGCTTAAACACATTAAATGGATAAACTGCCCCTAATATACTAATATCCATTTTCTTATCTTCAGGATTTCTAACATATGATTTCTTTTGTTCATCATATAAATTTTCATTAATATAATTCTTTATTCCTCTTTGTATCTTTTCTATTTCTCTTTCGTTCTTTTGTACTTTTTCTTCCTTTAATCTATTATTTTCAAATTCTGATACATTTTTTCCAAGAACTCTATAAATATTTAAGATGCTATCGAATGCTGCATAAATACTTGCTAAAGAATACAAATGAACACCTTCACACATTTCCCATAAATCATAACTTACATGATATTTATGTTCTTTACCTGTTCTTCTCATTGTATCTTCTTCTATTTCATCTTTTACAACATCTCTTTTTGCTTCATCTACACCGTCAATTCCTATCCAATCTTTTAAATATTTCTTTAGGAAATCTATTGCTCTTTCACACATATGAAGATTATCTTTTAAGAATTTTTCTGATTTTGTAACTTTATAATGCTCATAAACTCCATATACTACACTAGCTGTTTCATCTACTTGATATCCCCAACAAGGAGCTAATTTCCCATCTGTGAAAAATCTTTGTTCCCACATTCCATTTTTACTTTGTGTCTTCTTACAAAATACTTTATAAAACTTTTCTGTTTCTTTTTCCATTTTTACAATATCCATAGCTTTTGTAATAAACACAGCATCTCTTGGCCAACAATAAGCATATCTTCCACATCTTGTAAAATCTTCATCAATTTCTGGTGATGCAATTATTCCTCCAGTTTCTGGATTTGTAAGTAAAGGAAATAATAAAATACTTCTTTTATATATTTCAAAAATTCTTTCTTCATAGCTATTTTGTGGTTCTTTTAAATTTAAACCATTGTGAGCTTTTAAATATTTTCTCCAATAAGCTTTTGTTGTTGTATATTCTTTATTTAAATCTATTTTTGTAATTCTGTCTATTTCATCTTCCATATCAGAAACATTTCTATTTTCATCTATTAATATACATATTTCTAATACTTTCTTTTCCTGTGGTTTTATAGTGCCCATATCATAACAAATACTTGAATCTTTTGACATTCCAATATAATCTTTGTCATGTATTTCACCTGTTTTTATAGTATCATAACTTCCGTTTATTTGGTGTCCAGCTATTTTTGCTCCTTTTGCAAATGTAGATACTGCGAAATCATGAGCATATTGTATCATTCCGTTATCTATTACTTTACATGATACATGATTATTTCTATCTGATAATAATTCTGAATGAATATAAAACTTAGTATCTAAATCTATTTTTCCTTCATTTAAGAATGCATATCTTTTAACTAACACATTTTCTTTTAATAACATAAAATCAGTTTGTACTATTGTTAAGTTAAAATAAGTATTTGTTACTTCTGTGTTTAATACATTTGTATCTGTATCATAATATTGTTTATATTGATTATTGATGTCATCATGTAAATATATTAAATCAGATTGATTTAGCTTTACTCCTGTATGGAAAAAGTTAATATATTGTCTATTATCTTTACTTGGGAAATATAATCTTTGTAATTCTCCCTTCCCTGTGAAAGTTGCTATCATATTTTTATTTCCAACTATAGCTTCATTTAAATATTTATCACTCATCTGCTTGTTCTCCTTAAATTTATCCTTCTATTACATTTAATATTTGTTTTTCTAAATCTTTTATCTTTTCATTAATTCTAAAGATATCTTCATCTCTTAAGTTATCATCATCGACATCTTTTCTTACATATTCATCCATGTCTTTCATTTCACTTTTTAATTTTTCTAGTCTTTCTAGAATTTCTGTCTTCATTGTCTTAGGAACTTTTCTTTCTATCTTATGAGTCATTTGTATTGTTTCTGCAATATCATAAGTTTCTCCAAAATCCGGCACTATTACCGGTATATTTGTTTCAGATTCTATTTTATCTCTTAATACCTCTTGTGATTCTTCTTCACCATGTACTAAGAATATATTTTTAGGCTTCTTTATAAATGAATAAATAAAATTCATTAGTCCTTCTTGGTCAGCATGTCCTGAATATCCTTCTATGTATTCTACTCTTGCATTTACTGCAAATTCTTCACCAAATATTTTTACAGTTTTTGCACCATTTACTATTTGATATCCAAGTGTTCCTGGTGCTTGATATCCAACAAATAAAATTGTTGATTTTGGATTCCATATATTATGTTTTAAATGATGTTTAATTCTTCCAACTTCACACATTCCACTTGCTGATATAATAATACTTGGTCTTGTATCTTCATTTAATGCTTTGGATTCATCTGCTGTTCTTGTAAAATGTAATCCTGGAAATTCTAGAGGATTATCTCCTCTCATAATCTCTTCTCTTACTTCTGGTTCAAAAAGATTAGTATTTTCTCTAAAAACTTCTGTTGCTGATATTGCAAGTGGGCTATCTACATATACATCAGCTCTCATTAAAGTCTTATATTTTCTTTTAAACTCTTCATCATCTTTCTCATCTTTTAATTTGTTAATCTCATAAAGAATTTCTTGTGTTCTTCCTACCGCAAAAGATGGAATTACAACTGTTCCACCATTATCTAATGTTTCTGATACTACATTTAAAAATATTTCTGCTTTTTCATCATTTCTTAAATGTAATCTACTTCCATATGTTGATTCCATTACTAAATAATCTGCATCTTCTATCATTGTTGGAGCATCTAGCAATGGTATATCATTATTTCCTAAATCTCCTGTAAATACTGTTTTTTCCTCTTTTCCATTTTCATTTACCCAAAGTTCTATAATACTAGAACCTAACATATGTCCTGCATCATTAAAACGCACATGAATTTCTGGTGTTATTTCAATAATTTGGTCATATTGTACTGCTTCAAATATTTCTAAACATCTTGCAGCTTCTTCTGCTGTATACATTGGTTCTATTTCAGGTAATCCTTTTCTTATTCTTTTTTTATTTTTCCATCCTGTCTCCATTTCTTGAATGTGTCCGACTGTCTGGTAACATCAAAGCACATAAATCACATGTTGCTTTATGTGCATATACTTTATTTCTAAATCCCTCTTTATATAACTTAGGTATTCTTCCTGAGTGATCAATATGTGCATGTGTTAAAAGCATAAAATCTATAGTTTTAGGGTCAAATTCAAATTCTTCTTGATTTCTTTCTTCTAATTCTGACTTTCCTTGCCACATTCCACAGTCTACTAAAAATCTTTTTCCCGCAGCTTCTACTAAAAAATTTGAACCTGTAACTGTTTTAGTTGCTCCTAAAAAAGTTATTTTCATAAATAAATCCTCCTCTAATAAAATGCTTTCACTTTTTTATTAAATCTAATAGCTAAATCCTTTTTATTCATTTGTTCAGAATTTGGCATTTCTCTTTTTTCTCCAACACCATTTCCGTCAAATACTTGTACATAATAATTGTTTTCTTTGTCTTTTATCAATTTTACTTCTATATCTTCAATATTTATATTTCTATTTTGGAATAAGTATTTTAACAATTCATAATTTACATCTTCCTGTTTTGAAAATCTTTCTATTACTTTTAATTTATGTGCTTTCTCTAATACTTTTTTTGTTGCCTCTTCTACTTCTTTTTGTAAATCTTTTTCTTCATAGATATCATTTTCATAATCATATGGCAACATCATATAATACCTAAATTCATAAATCAATTTAAGCATATCTTGTTTTGAATCACATTTCTCTATTTTTTTATCAAAACATTTAAAGAATAATTTTTGTATTTTTAATTTTAACTTATCTATATTTTTATCTATCTCTTCTTTATCTACTAATGATAAATATTTTTCTTTTTCCTCTAATTCTTTTTTATATCCAACATATTTTTGTGGATTTAATAATCTATTAAGCTTTTCTAACTTTTCTAACTTTCCTTCTCTTTCATCTGACATCATTTTTGAAAGTATTCTCATGCTAAATATTTTTTCTTCTAATGGTAATGTTTCATTTCTTCTTTCGTATTCTTCTTCTAACAAATGTTTATTATTTATTGTCTCGTCAATTACTCTTATCTCATTAGTTATTTTTCTTTTTTCTTCGGTTATTTTTTCTACAAACGCCTCATTATCTTGCATTTGTTCTAATTCTTTTTCAACTATATCTTTTTGCTTTAACATTTTCTCTTTTGCTTTTTTATCGAATTTAACTTCTAAATATACAGAAATTTCTTTTAACAATTCAATTAATTCATTTGCTTCTTTTTTTCCATAAAGTTCTTCTAGTCTATTTTGGAATAGTTCCATATAGTCCATAATGAATTCTTTATTATTTATCCATTTATTCATAAATTCATTTCCTACTAGTAGTAATAAATTCTGATAAATCAAATTATGTGTTATACTTTCTATTTCTTTTGGAATAGTTGTCCATGAATATCCATTAAAATCTCTTAACGGTTCTACTTGATTTATACACGCGCCTACATTTATTAAATCTGACAATGTTTTGTTTACTACAAAATAATCATCTTTTACAATTCTATTTCTTTTAGATATTTTAGCTAAACAATATAAAACTTTTCTTTCTATATTATAACAAATTATTCTTTTTCTCTTTTTCTCAACTAAGAAAGTTCTATCTCCTATGATTTCACTATCTTTAGAGTGTGGCTTTACTAATTTTATCTCATCACAATTGTTCTCTATGATATATATTATACTTCCTATTAATTCATCCTTACTTACAACATCCTGTTTTACTTGTTTGTAATCTTTATATGATGCCTCTAATTTATACAATATACTTAGGAGAATACTCTTCACATTCTCTGCATAAGGCTTTTTCTCTAGTACTCTTTCTAGTTCATTGTTATAATCTTTTTTTACAATTTTATCTAACAATTTTTCGTTTTTCTTTTGCAAATTTCTTCTCCTTTCTAGAAACTCATTCTAAGCTTCTTCTTTTGTTCCCATTTTTAACTCATTTAGTTTTTCTAAAGACATTAGTACTTCTCTTGGTTTGCTTCCTTGGTATCCTGATATTACTCCTCTTTCTTCCATTTGGTCAATTATTCTTCCTGCTCTTGCATAACCAACTTTGAATTTTCTTTGTATAAATGATGTTGATGCTTGTCCTGTTTCCACAACTGTTTGGATTGCATCCATTAAGAATGGATCTGTGTCATCATCATCTGTTTCCGCAATTTCTTTATCTGTTTTATTATTATTTTCAATGCTTTCTAAGATATCTTCACTATATGTCGCTGTTCCATTTGATTTAATAAAGCTTACTATTTTTTCTACCTCATCATCTGAAACAAATGCTCCTTGTACTCTAGATGGCTTTGGAGCGCCTGATGGGAAGAATAACATATCTCCTTTTCCTAATAACTTTTCTGCTCCTACACAATCTAGAATAGTTCTTGAATCCACTTGTGATGATACCGCAAATGCAATTCTAGATGGTACATTTGCTTTTATTAATCCTGTGATTACATCAACTGATGGTCTTTGTGTTGCAATTACTAAATGCATTCCTGCTGCTCTTGCTTTTTGTGCCAAACGACATATTGCATCTTCTACATCATTTTTAGCAACCATCATTAAATCTGCAAGCTCATCTATAATAATTACTATTTGTGGTAATTTTCCTAGTTCATTTTCTTTTTCTATTGCTTTATTATATCCTTTTAAATCACGAACTCCTTTTTCAGCAAATTTGTTATATCTATCGTCCATTTCTTGTACTGCCCAAGCTAAAGCTCCTGCTGCTTTTTTAGGGTCTGTTACAACTGGTATTAACAAATGTGGTATTCCATTATATACAGATAGTTCTACTACCTTTGGGTCTACCATTACAAATTTTACTTCTGAAGGTTTTGCATTATATATTATACTTGTTATTATCGTATTAATACATACGCTCTTTCCAGAACCTGTTGAACCTGCAATTAATACGTGTGGCATTTTTGCAATGTCTGCTAATTGTACATTTCCTGCTACGTCTTTTCCAAGTCCTACTGTTAATTTTGATTTATTTTCTTTAAATTCTTTACTTTCTATTATTTCTCTAAAATGTACTACTTCTTTTTCTTTGTTTGGCACTTCAATTCCTACTGCTTGTTTTCCTGGAATTGGCGCTTCTATTCTTATTGTTTCTGCTGCCAAGTTTAATGCTATATCATCTGCTAGATTTGCAATTTTACTTACTCTTACACCTTCTGCAGGTTTAAGTTCATAACGAGTAATTGCTGGTCCTACAGATACATTTTCTACTTTTGCTGATACTCCAAAACTATATAATGTTTTTTGTAATCTTGTTGCTGTGTCTGTTAACGCTTTTGCTCCACCTTTTAAAGTTTTCTTAGTTGGCTTACTTAAAAGTTCTACTGGTGGATATTCATAATGTTCGTCTTCTACTACAACACTATGTTCTAGTTGTAATACTGCTTTTTTCTTATCTTCTTTTTGTTCTTCTACTTCCTTAAACAAATTACTATCTATTACATCTGGTTGCATTTCTTCTTGTGCTTTCTTTGCTCTTTTACTTTCTCTTGTTAATGGTTCTAAATCATCATTTGAGTGGTCGTATTTCTTTAAACCTGGTTTTTCGTCTCCACTTTCCACAATTCTTCCACCAAAGTTGATTTTTATTTGATTATCCATTGGATCTTGTTTTTCTTGCTTTTCAAGCTTTGCAAGTTCCATTCTAGCTTTTCTTTCTTCTCTTAATCTTTTTCTTCTTTGGCTTGGTGTTTCTTGTTCTTCCTCTTTTTCTCTTTCTTTTGCAAGTTCTTCTTTTCTTTCAAATCTTTCTTCACGTTTTTCTTCTATTTTATCCATAAACATATTTATCATATCTGATAAAT
>CALXXB010000036.1 GCA_944392525.1 uncultured Clostridia bacterium
TTTCGCTTTTTTTAAGTGGCCAAAGCGACCATCCACTACTTGCAATCTATACTTCTAGTATTATGTCGAAACCATTTCATCCCCATGTCTTATCTATTATACTACATTTAAAAGATTTTATCAACATCAAATAATGTTTATTCTATTACTAATAATTGTAATATTTTCATATTTATATAATATTCTTTATTGGTGATGTTTTTGAAAATTTTCTTGTTAAATAAAAAAATTTTTATTGTAGCTTTCCTCTTATTAATATTGTTTATTTGTTTTATCTTCTATTTCTCTAATACCGTATTGCTCGCTTCAAGTTATTCTACTAATGAATCAGATAAATTTATAGATAATATTAATAATATTTTTAAAAGTGATAAAAAAATTGCTTACCTAACTTTTGACGATGGTCCAAGCTCTTTAATTACACCTAAAATTTTAGATATTCTAAAGTCAGAGAACATTAAAGCTACTTTTTTTGTAATAGGAAAAAAAGTCGAAGAACATCCTGAAATAGTAAATCGAGCTTATAAAGAAGGTCACTACATAGCTAATCATGGATATAGTCATAATAATTCTATCTTATATAAAAATACTGATTCTTTCATTAATGAAATAAAGAAAACAGATTTAGCAATTGGAAACGCTATTGGCATTAGTAATTATTGTTCACATGTATTTAGATTTCCTAATGGATTTATGTCTAATATCTATAAAGATAAGAAAAATAAATATGTTAATTATCTATCAGATATAAAATACACTTATATCGACTGGAATGCATTGAATAAAGACTCTGAGCAAAAATATACTAAAGAACAATTATTAAACAATTTAATATCATCTTCAAAAAATAAGAATACTCTTGTTATTCTAATGCATGATACAAATGATGTTAATGATAGTTCTATTATATTAAAAGATTCAATTGATTATTTGAAATCTCAAAGTTATGAATTCAAAAATTTTTACGATTTAGAATAACTATTTTTATAATATAAGATTTCTAATTTTACTTTTTTTAGTTAATATGTTATACTTATTGTTGTAACAATCTTATTTTTTGCGGGTATAATTTAGTGGTAGAATGCAATGCTTCCGACCTTGTCGCGAGGGTTCGATTCCCTCTACCCGCTCCAAATAAAGCTATTATATATAAAGGAGATTATCATTTTATTGATAATCTCCTTTACATCATTAATTAAAACTTTCCTCATCCAATAGTGGAATAATATCAATTTCAGGCTCTTCATAAGGATGAACTTCTCTTAATTTAGAAATAACATTTTTTACTTTATTTACATCACATACTACTTCTAATTTTCCTTCATCTACGAACTCTAATTGATTATTCTTACCAATATATGGATTAGCTTTTTCATTAGGTTTGAATGTTCCAACACATTTTGTAGATGTAGAACAATATGTATAATTTCCAATTACTCCTGCACCAGCTTCGCATACAGCATCTCTAACTTCTTGTAAATTCTTGATAGGAACCATAACAATTATTTTAACTCTATTAATATCTATTTTCATTTTTTCTCCTTATTTCAAATTATTTATAATAATAAAATATTGAAGTTACTCTTTCTTCTTTACACTCTATGCTTATATCATATCTATCTCCTGAATAACTTATTCCTGAAGACTCATAAGCATTATCTCCATATCCTATCTCTTCACTCCATTCTCTCATTGAAGGATTTATAATGCCTGTTTTATATGTCTTTTTAATTTCATCAATTGTACTATTAGTTGTTATATTACCTGGAAATGTTACAATATTACCTAATTCTGTATCCAGCTCATCATTCCAAAGATTTGATATATCTACTTTTAGTCCAACTACCTCATTACCTTTTATATATAAAGTAATACACTTGTCACTTGAAATCAATGTAATATCTCCTATGTTAAAATAATTTTCGTCTAAGTATAAATAATAAAAATTATCATCTATTTTTGATTTATCTATTGTTACATTCAAATTACTTTCAAGTTCTTCTATAGTACAAGGCAATTTAACTTCTTGATTATTTAGATAAACTATTCCTGTATCCCACTTTTTTACCTTTACATCTTCTACGAAAAAGTCACATATAAATAATGTAGAAAATAAAAGAATTATAAAAAGTATAATAGTTAATATTTTAAATCCTATATGCTTTTTTCTTCTATACCTTATTTCTCCCTTCATATTCACCTTTTCACTTGCAATTTTTGAAATATATAAATCATTTCCGTTCTCCACAACAAATTTATAATATTTCTTATATTCCTCATTATTTTCTTTTTCCAAAATTATACCTTTATAATATGAAGCTGTAATTCTATTTAATAACATTTTATTATTTAATAATTTATCACATATTCTATTTGCTTCACTTATATTATTTTCAAGCATATATTTTTGTAAGTCTAATGAAGCTAAAATTTGACTTTTTATTTTTTCAGGTACTGAATTTGATATTTCTTTAATTTCTTCATACTGTCCTTTAAAAGCTTCTATATTATTTGCGTAATAAGCTATAGCAGCTTTATTTTTAATTAAGAAAATTTTAGCTAAATCATCTAATTCTCTTTTTTCTAGAAATTCAATAATATTATTTGCTTGGTCAAAATCACCTTTTCTTAAATACGCATCAATTATGTTTATTAATGTATAATTATATATTTTACTAAAATTACGTTTTTTGATTCTCTTTTCTAGTTTTTTTGCCCTATAAATATTTAGATTTATAAAACCATCTAAACAAATTTCTTGTGTTAGTGTTTCTTGTATTAATCTATTTGTATGTCTTCCTCTAATAATTCTTAATAGCAATGCAATAACAATATAAATAACTGAAAAAACTACTATTGGAGCTATTTTTCCACTTCTAATATCAAGCATAAGAAAAATATAAATAATTGTAAATAATATAAAACTAATTAAATAAGGAAAATTTATTCTTTTTATACTTTTTAATTTTTTCTTTCCTATGTCACTTTCTATATATTTTAAATCCATTATAAATCACTTTCCTCTCAAAAGCTCTGATTTTTTACCAATTTTTTTATTGTATATTGCATTCTCTTAATGAATAATTATAATAATCATCTTTACCAGTCTTTAATAGTTTAAATCCATATTTTTCATATATTTCGTTTAACTTTTTATTTGTACTTAGACAATCTAATCTTAAATATTTCTTGTTATTTATCTTAGCTAAATCTTTAGCTATTTCTATTATTAATTTTCCTATATTTTTACTTCCAACTTTCGTTACTAACTTCTTAATGTAGTAAGCATCTTTATTATCTTCCCAATATTTATTATTTTCTGTGATTTCAAATCCAGCTATTGTTTTTCCTTCTTTTCTTAAGCAAAAATAATTACTATTTATTATTACATCTTCAAACTCACTTTTCGGATGATGTTCTAAATACTTTCTCCATTGCATTATATTTTCACCTTTAAACCACTCAATTCTTTCTAAATAAAGTTTTAATATTTCATCAATTTCTTCTATATTCACTTTATTGATAGTTATTTTAGAAGATATCATTTTTTCTTTTACTTCTTTATCTAATTTAAAATTCATTTTTACACTCACTTTTTACATTATACTTTTATTTATTTTATCTTTTATCTGGAAAATAACTTAATTTATTATTATCCTTTATTATAAAACTTTTTCCATTTAAATACCCTAAACTTCCGTTATTTTCTTTAAAATTAAATTTTAACATATAACTTTTTAGTTCTTGATACTTTTTACCAAACTTTTTATTAATCTCATTTTTACCATATTTTCCGGTCTCCTATTATTGGATAACCTAAGAAGGCTAAATGGGCTCTTATCTGGTGTGTCCTTCCTGTCTCTATTTCTACATCTAAAAGAGTTCTATTGTCTTTTTTTCTTTCTAATACTCTATATGTTGTAATAATTTTTCTATATCCTTTTTTAGGAATATCACTAATATATACTTTTGATTTTTTATTATCTTTAAATAGATAAGCTTCACATCTTTTATAATTATCTTTTGGCAAACCATATACTAATGCTAGATAATGTTTTTCTATTTCATGATTCTTAAACTTATCTAAAAGTATTTCTAACGCTTCTTCATTTTTTGCAAATAAAACTAATCCTTGTGTATTTCTATCTATTCTATGACAGGGCATTGGTAAAAAGCTACTTTCTTTATATTTTTCATGAATTATACTAGTTAAACTATTTTTACCTGTTACTTCTAAATTGTAAGGCTTATTTACAACTAAGATATTTTCATCTTCATAAACAATATCTAATGAAACTTTAGAATTTAATAATTCATCTGATATGTATACTAACACCTCATCCCCATCACTTACAGTTACATTAGAATTAACACGCTCTCCATTTATTTTTATATCTTTTTTTCTAAGCGTTTTATAAAATAGCCCTTCTGTCAATCCTGAAATATTAGAAAATAAAAACTTATTCAATTTTTTCCCATCATATTTTTTACTAACTATTAACTTTTTCATATTATCATTATAACTTGGAAAAATAAAAATTACAAGCAGTTTAAAATTATTATTATCTATATATTGTTCCTTTTATAGTATATAATTAAAAAAGTTGTACTCATAGAAAAAAGCCTTGAATTCAAATCCAAGACTTTGCTATTTCTAATTATTTATAATCCCACTTAAAATAAATTTGAAAATTGTCTTACAATTCCATCCACAAAAAATTGTGACATATTTAAAATCTCTTTTTGGACCATATCATAAGCATTTATATCTGCTACATAGTTTCCTTCCAATCTAGCATTTACCTCTTTAGTTGTAAGCCTTAAATGTTCATATAACATTCTACGTACTTCCTCTTTATTATAGAATGGATTTATACTACTAAATGCTTCTGCCATCATATCTGCATTTTGATACCACTTTGTATTTAACAAACTTGCTAGTTCTTTATTTTTATTCTTTAATGCTACAATTAAATCTTTTCCAATTACTAAATGCTCTGTTAATAACTTTTGAATTTCACTTGCTACATTTATTTCCATAATAAGGTCTAAAAACATCTGCTATGTCTTTTGGGTTTCTAAGTAGTCTTTCTTGAGTTGCTTCTAAATCTTTTAAGTTTTCCGCAATGCTAATTAAAAGCATTCGTGTCCACATGATATGTTGTTCCCGTACTAGATTCATTTTTTCTAATAGTCTAACTTCATTTATACTTACCCAATAATAATTATTATTTTGATTATAACCTGGATAAATATAAATTTGTTGCCCAACTCTTAAATTATATGGTTCCAATGATAAGTTTGTATCAATTATATTTTGTACTGTTGTTCCATATTGCATGGCTAAATTATATAAAGTATCCCCTGGTCTTATAGTATATAAAATTGGATTTATATCATTCATAATTTTCCCTCCTAATATTAGGATATTAAGAAAAATATAAATTGTTTCCTATAATGACTTTTGTTTTATATAATATTCTTCATCAATATTATGACACAATTATTATTATTTTACATATTATATTTTAGGTGATTTTATGGCTATTGTTCAAACAAATATTAATTATACTCATGAAATTATGATGTCTAATCTTCATGAACTAAATAATACTTATCCATTTATCCAAATTCAAAATGTTGGATTTAGTGTTCTTGGTAAAAGTATTCCTGTAATTAAGCTTGGTCGTGGTAAAAAACAAGTATTTTATTCTGGTTCTATTCATGCACAAGAATGGATCACTACTGTTCTTCTTATGAAATTTATAGAGGATTATTGTCTAGCTTTCATTAATAATAGTTCTCTATATGGAGTTAAAATTAGAGATTTATTTACTCAAACATCTATCTATATCATGCCTATGGTAAATCCTGATGGGGTTGATTTAGTTACTGGCTTCTACCCTACTGGCAGCTTAATTTATCGTTCTTTTAAATCTATTGCTGAAAATTTTCCAAGTATTCCTTTTCCTGATGGTTGGAAGGCAAACTTTAATGGAGTTGATTTAAATTTACAATTTCCAGCTGGTTGGAATCAAGCAAAAGAAATAAAATATGCACAAGGATTTAACAAGCCAAGCCTTCGTGACTTTGTGGGATATGGTCCTTTAACAGAACCGGAAGCTCTTGCAATTTACAACTTTACTCTTTCCTATAACTTTAGATTAGTTATTGCATTCCATACTCAAGGTCAAGAAATTTACTGGCAATTTCAAGATTTTAACCCACCTAATAGTGAATATATTGGAAATAGATTCGCTCAAGCTAGTGGCTATCTCTTAGCAGAAACTCCATATAATTCAAGCTTTGCTGGATATAAAGATTGGTTTATCCAAGAATACAACAGACCTGGATATACTATTGAAGCAGGTATTGGTGAAAATCCATTACCTATATCTCAATTTAGCGAAATCTATAATGATAATATCAGTATTCTAATTTTAGGAGCTATTTTATAAAAGGAAAGGAGCCGTTCACAAAATTGTAAACGGCTCCTTAGTAGAACGATGCAGAAGTAAAAACTACTTGTTTGCAGTCTTCTCTGCGATTTGGCAAGCATAGCCAACATACTCTTCAGGGGTTAGCTGAAGAAGATTCTCTCTGTCTTCAGGAGAAAGAACGTCCAGAGATTTGATAAACTCTTGGATGTCTTCCTTAGAGATTCTCTTGCCCCTTGTAAGTTCCTTCAACCTATCATAGGCATCAGGAATACCGTACTTACGAAGCACAGTTTGAATTGGCTCTGCCAAGACCTCCCAATTGCTCTCAAGAGCTTCGGTGATCTTTTGGCTATTTACTTGCACTCTTCCCATGCCACTGATGGTTTGCCTAATTGCCTGAAGTGAATATCCAAATGCCACACCGATATTTCTCTGAGATGAAGAATCTGAAAGGTCTCTTTGCATACGTGAACAAGCAAGCTTGTTAGACAAGCTAAGCAAAAGACCATTAGATGTGTCGATGTTGGACTCGCTGTTCTCGAACTTGATTGGGTTAACCTTATGAGGCATAGTACTACTTCCTACCTCATCCTTAACCACCTTCTGTCCGAAATACTCCATGCTGATATAAAGCCACATGTCACGATCAAGATCAAGCATGACATTATTGAAGTGACGAACAGCATCAAAAAGATGACACATGTAGTCATGGCCTTCAATCTGTGTAGTCACAGGATTGAAAGTTAATCCAAGAGTCTCCTCAATGAACTTCTTAGCAAGCTCCGGCCAGTTCTCCTTAGGAAATGCAATAGAAATTGCTGCATAATTTCCCGTTGCTCCGTTGAACTTTGCCGTTGGCTTAACAGCCTTGACATTGTCCAAGGAATTCCTTAGGCGATGTACAAAGACAGCGAACTCCTTTCCAACAGTAGTAGGAGTTGCAGGCTGACCATGAGTATGGGCAAGCATTGAAAGATCAGCATATCTCATAGCAAAATCTTCGAGAATGCTAATAAGCTTCTCAGCCTCCGGAATCCAAACATCATGAATAGATGTCTTAATGATGTTTGCATAAGCACAGTTTGTGATGTCCTCAGATGTACATCCGATATGAACATAACTAATAAGCTCATCCATTCCCAAGACTTTAAGCTCTTCATCAATGTAGAGCTCAACAGCCTTAACATCATGGTTTGTTCTCGCTTCAATTTCCTTTACTCTCGCAAATGATTCAGCAGAGAAGCTCGAATAGATGCTAAGAATGTCTGGAATTTTCTCCTTAGGAAAGTTCTCCAAAATCTTACTACCTTTGAGGTTCTTCAGCATGAAAACAAGCCAGTTAACCTCAACCCAAACTCTGTTCTTGACAAGGCCGTACTCAGAAAAATACGGAGACAAAGCTTTACCGATTTCTGAGTAGCGACCGTCTAATGGGGAAATCGCTAGATATTCGCTAGGAACCCCTTGCATTTCATCTTTACTCATGTTTTTCCTCCTTGTTCTGACTTACAATCTTACCAAATTACTACTCCATTCTACCTCCCTTTCTAAAGGTTATTTAACTATTGTCTTTCCCATGGTGCTAAATACTCTAGAAATACAATAGTTCTGACAGAACGGATTATATCACAAGTTATGTAAATTGTAAATGTCGTTAAAATATAAAAAGGAAAAGGAGAATATCTCCTATTCCTTAGTAACCCATTTTATTAAATCTAGATTTGCTGGTTCTAAAATCATCTCATGTCTTGGCATAACTCTAAATGTATAACCATAATTTCCACCAGTTGTTAACTCTATTTTTGCTGTAAAATAGTATTTTCTTGCTTCTTCATCCTCTTCTGTTAAAGTCATTGGTGTTATACTTACATTTTCAACTATACCATTTTCTAATATCTTACCATAATAAACTTCAACTGTTACATTATTTACATCAATATTTGGAAGTTCAACTTCACAACCTACTTCTATTTTGTTTCCTGCGTCTATTGTTATATTATCTAAATCGTTTTCTGTTTGTCTTATTTTTACATCTTTCCAGTTTGTGTATAAATCTTTCTTCCAAGCGTTAAATTCTGCTACATCATCTATGTTACTATAATATTTTTTAGTTAATTTGCAAAGTGGCATATAATAATCTTTAGTATAATCTACAAGCATTCTAGATGTACTGTATTTTCCACCTGTTGTTATTATAGAGTTTTTCATCATTTGTATCCATTTTGTTGGCATACCATTTTTATCTCTATCATAAAATGTTGGTATTATTTTCTCTTCTAGTGTTCTATATAAACTTTGGCTATCTGCTTGGTCTTGAGCTTCATATGACTCGTATTCTTGGTTTCCTCCAATTGTCCATCCGTTATTTTGAGTATATCCTTCTGCCCACCATCCATCAAGTACGCTAAAGTTTATTACTCCATTTACAGATGCTTTTTGTCCACTTGTTCCTGAAGCCTCCATTGGACGCCTTGGGTTATTTAACCATACATCAACACCACTTACTAAATATCTTGACATTGCAATATTATAATTTTCAAGTAAGAATACTTTTCCTTTAAATTGTGGCATCATTGATATTTGGTGAATATATCTAATTAAGTCTTGTCCTTCTTTATCTGCTGGATGTGCTTTTCCTGCAAATATTAATTGTACTGGTCTATCACTATTATTAATTATTTGTGTTATTCTCTCTAAATCTTTAAATATTAATGTTGCTCTTTTATATGTTGCAAATCTTCTTGCAAAACCTATTGTTAGAGCATTTGGATTTAATTTTGATATTATTTCATTAATCTCTTCATAACTATATCCTGAACGTCTTAATCTTTCATGTGTATTATCTTTTACTAATCTTAGTAATTTTACTTTTCTGTCATTATGAACACTCCATAATTTATCATCTGGAACATTTCTTATTTTTTCCCATATTTGATCTTTATGCATATTGTCTTGCCAATATGGTATTAAATATTTATTAAATAATTCTTTCATTCTTGGAGCTAACCATGAACAAGTATGAATACCATTTGTTACATATCCAATTGGTGCTTCATTTGCTGCAATGTTTGGCCATACTTCTCCAAATAATTCTCTTGATACTGCTCCATGAAGTTTACTTACACCATTTTTCTTACCTGCAATTTTTAATGCTAATATTCCCATATTAAATCCATTGTCTAATTCTTTTCCTGGTTTCATTCCAAGTCTTAAGAATTGTTCTCTATCCAAACCTAATCTTGGCCAGAAATCTTTAAAATATTTTTCTACTAAGTCAAGAGGGAATATATCATTACCGGCTGGAACTGGTGTATGTGTTGTAAATATTGTCTTTGAACTTGCTATGTCTTTTGCCACTTCAAAAGACACTTGTTTTTCTTTAATAACATTTTTCATTAATTCTAATGTTAAGAATGCAGAATGTCCCTCATTCATATGATATACTGTTGGATTTAGTTTTAAATATTTTGTTAATAACTCTACTCCTGCTTGTCCTAAAACTATTTCCTGACGTATTCTCATCTCTTGGTCTCCACCATATAACCTTAGTGTTACATCTCTATCTTCTGGATTATTTTTTTCAATATCAGAGTCTAATAAATATAATGTTACTCTACCTACATTTATACTCCATACTTTTAAATATAATCTTCTTTTTGGGAATTTAACAAAGATAATTAAATCGTCTCCTACATCATTTTTTACAGGATTTATTGGTAAATCATATAAATCTATATCATTGTATTCTGTTTCTTGATTTCCATTTCCATCTATCTTTTGATTGAAATATCCATTTTTATATAAAAGACCTACAGCAACTAGTGGAATTCCTAAATCGCTTGCTGATTTCAAATGATCTCCTGATAATATTCCAAGACCTCCTGAATATATAGGAATAGTTTGGTCCAATCCATATTCAGCTGAGAAATAAGCTATTAAATCTCCTTTTTCTTCTGGATACATTTTATTAAACCATGTATTCTTACTATTCATATAACCTTCAAAATCTTCTACTATTTTGTCATACTCTTTTAAGAATGTAACATCTTTTGCTACATCTTCTAATCTTTCTTGTGATACATGTTTTAAAAATTTAATTGGATTTTTATTTGAAATTTCCCATAAATCTCCATCTATTCTTTGAAATAGTCTTAAGAATTCTGTATTCCAAGACCACCATAAATTATTTGCTATAACTGATAATTTTCCTATTCTTTTTGGTAATTGTGGATTTACCGTAATTCTATTAAATAAATACATATATATTTCCTCCTTCGTATCTTACACTTCAATTTCATCTTTTAGTTTTTTCACATTTTTACATATCTATTATCTATTAAATACTTTCTTTTGTCAAATGTTTTTTAGTATATTTTAAAATTTTATATTTTTTTAAAAATAGACAAAAAATAGATGAAAGTTAAACTTTCATCTGTCTCAATTTTATCATTTATTTTACATAGAATTTTTATTTTTTATTGCTAGAAAATTCTTAAAATATCATTATAAGTAACCATTAAGAATATACCTATTAATATTGCAAAACCTACTAATTGTATATTTATTTCTGTTTGTTGTTTTAGAGGTTTTCTTCTTATCGCTTCTATTAATAGTATTAATAGTTTTCCACCATCTAAAGCTGGTATTGGTAGAAGATTAGTAACTCCAAGTGATAATGATATTAATGCCATCATCTCAAAGAATTCCCTAAATCCATTAGTATTTGCAACAACTTCTGAAATACCAACAGGTCCCATCATTTGGTCTAATCCTACATTTCCTGTAAATAATTGTTTTAAGTTATCAAATATTGAAAATACAAATACTTTAGTTTCCATCCATCCATTTATACATCTATTTACAAAAGTGTCTTCTGCGTATTTCATATTAACACCTAAGTAATAAGTAGATACTGTATCTGGAACTAAATCTATTGTTACCTCTGCATTTCCTCTTTGCAAAGTTATTTCTATTGGTTCATTGTTATCTTCATTTTCATTTGTATCTTCTGTTTTTTCTTGATTTAATATTTCTATTACTTTATCACTACTACCATTTACATCTTGCCCATTTATCTTTAGTATTTTGTCATTATTTTCTATTCCTGCTTTTTCTGCACTACTTCCTTTATCCATAGTAATTATTTTAGCACTATCATCTAAGTAAATTCCTGTTACTTTAGATTTAACCTCAGTTGGTTTTATATTAAAATCAAGTATTTCGTCATCTCTTTGTACTTGAATATTTAATTCTTCACCATTGTTTTTTTCCATTACTTCATCTAAGTCATATTTACTTTTTATTTCTTCATCATTTATTTTAACTATTCTATCTCCTGATTGTAATCCCGCTTCCTCAGCAGCATAACCATCAATAGTATTATCTATTTCATTTGATATAAATGTTCCTGATGTAGAAACTAAAATAAAATATACAATTACAGCAAATATAATGTTTACAGTTGCGCCTGCTACTACAATTGCCATTCTTCTTGGAATACTTGCCTTAGAAAAAGAGCCTTCTTCATTAGACTCCTCGTCTTCTCCTTCCATGCTTACAAATCCACCAAGAGGTATTAATCTTAAAGCATATTTAGTCTCTTTTCCTTGTTTTTTCCAAATTGTTGGTCCAAATCCAATTGCAAATTCATTTACTTTTACCTTACAAAGTTTTGCAAGTGTAAAATGACCTAATTCATGAATAAAAATTAAAAATCCTAATAAGACTATAATTTTTATTGCTACTATCAAAATTCCAATCAATAGTTACTCAAACCTCCTAATTATCTTTCCTCAGAATCTGATTCTCCTTGTTGTATTCCACTTGGCATTTCTCTATCTCTCTTTAAAGCTTCATAATATTTCATTAAGTCTAAGAAAATTCTATCTGTCTCTATTTCTTCTTCCTTACTTACTCTATTATCACCTTTTTTTCTTCTATCTATGTTTTGTTTTACTTTTCTAAATCTATCATCACATGTTTCAAAAGTCCTATCATAATCTTCTTGTCTATATTCTAATACTGCCTGGCTAGCACTTGGATATCCAAATCTTTGTGTTGATTTTGATACAAAGTTTTTCCCTGAAACACTTCTCTTAACTTTATCAAGTGAATTAGCATTAACTCTTCCATATATTAGTTCAGGAGAGTCTGGATTCTCTCCTCTTCTAAATATTTCTAATATATCATATCTTCCTGTATCTTCTATATATTTAATAGTGTTAGGCATTCCTTGGTAAGTTTGATTATGGTGTTCTGGCACCACTAATCTTCCCCATCCTTTAGTTGCAACTTGTGCTTCATATCTTTCAATTGTAGATAATCTACTTTCTAAGTCACATACAGCTAAACCTCTTACTATTACAGTATATCCTTTACTAAGTAAATCTGCTATTGCATCATCTGCTATCCTGTTATTTTTCATTGTTCCTTCAAATATTATATTATATCCACTATCTCTAGCATCTTGAAATAACTGACTAGTCCATGTATTACTTTCTTGGTCTGTTATAACTGTATATAATTCAGGATAATCTCTTGCTATTTCTTCACTCATTGGATGAAATGGTTTTATTTCATCACTATTTATTGTTACCACATTTCCATCATTAAACATCTTTTTAGAATATGAAATAATTCCACTTTTTCCCGCTCCTGTTTGACCACCTATTATGACTGCTACAGGATCTTCAACAGGAAAAGTATCTGCTGTCCAAATTCTTTTAATGATTTCGTATAAATCATCATGCTCTTTATCTGATAGTTTATATTTTCTTTTAATTTCTTCTATTTGCTCTTCGCTAAACATCCTTTATTCCTCTTTCCCTTCTTTTAGTTCCTTACCATATACATTTATTATTTTGTCTATTATTTCTTTATCACATTTATACATTTTTTCCTTTTCTTCTAGTAACTCTCTCATTTCTTTTGAATCAACATCATAACCTTCTTGTGCTGTTTTAGCGATTTTGCTTGCCATTATTTCTATTGCTACTTCTAATTTTGTATTATCATTCATAATATTTTCCCTCTTTGTATTTATATTTTAATTTTATTCAATATTAATCATTTAATTATACTATCTCTCATCTGAATCAGTCTTTGATTGCTCTTCCTCGTTTTCCATTGTTTCTTTTTCTTGTTCTGAAATACTTGAAGGCATTTCTTCAGTTTGGCCTCTTTTTTCTCTATCCTTCTTTAATTGTTCATAATACTTCATTAAACCTAAAAATATTCTATCTGTTTCTTGTTCTTCCTCTTCGCTTACACTGTTTTTAGATGCCTTTCTAGTATCTATAGAGCCTTTAAGCTCTCTAAATCTATCGCAGCAACCACTAAGAGTTCTGTCATAATCATCTTGCCTATAATCTAGTATCGCTGTTCTTGCATCTGGATATACAGTTTCTCCGTTACTTTTAGTTACAAAATCTTTATCTCCAACACTAGCTTCCACTTTTTTTACTGATTCTGGATTTACTTCTCCAAAAATCAATTCTGGTGCACCTGGAGCTTCTCCTCTTCTAAATATTTCTAATATATCATATCTTCCTGTATCCTCTATATATTTAATTGTATTTGGCATTCCATTATATGTTGCATCATGATGTTCAGGAAGAACTAATCTTCCCCAACCTCTTTTGGCTACCTGTGCCTCATATCTTTCTAATATAGATAATCTACTTTCCAAATCACATACTGCTAATCCTCTTACTATTACAGTATATCCTTTATTTAATAAATCTACTATTGCGTCATCTGCTATTCTGTTATTTTTCATTGGCACTTCAAAAATAACATTATAGCCTTCGTTTCTTACTTCTCCAAACAATCTACTAGTCCAATCTTCACTTTCCTGTGCTGTTATCCATGTGTATTCTCCTGGATATTCTCTTGCTATTTCTTCACTTTTAGGATGAAATGGTTTTATTTCATCACTATTTATTACTACAACATTTCCATCTGCAAACATTTTCTTTGAATAAGTAATAAGTCCTGTTTTTCCTGCACCTGTTTGGCCACCTACAATTACCGCTACCGGATTATCTACTGGTGTTTTATCCATTGTCCATATTTTCTTTATTTTTCCATATAACTCCATATGTTCTTCTTCTGATAATTTATATTTTCTATATATTTCATTTTTTTCTTCATCACTAAACATATTCTACTACCTCTTATAATTATATTACTGAAAAAAACACATAAGCAAAAGGTGCTAGGAATATTAAACTATCTATCCTGTCAAGCATCCCACCATGTCCTGGTATTAAATTACTAAAATCTTTAATATCGACATATCTTTTAATACTAGATGCTGCGAAATCTCCTATTTGACCTACTAAACTTAGTATTAAACCTATTCCTGAAATCTCAAGATATGAATAACTCATTCCAAAGAATGTATTAACTATGTATGTATAAGCAACCATTAATATTATTGCTCCTATTGTCCCTGCTATACATCCTTCTATTGATTTCTTAGGGCTTATTTTACTAAATTTGTGCTTTCCAAATTTCATTCCTACAAAGAATGCACATATATCTGTTCCCCAAGCTGCTATTATTATATACCAAATTAATATCTTTCCATTATCCATACCATCAATTAAAGCAACAAATATCATAAAAAATACTATGTAAAATATTCCAAGAAAAGTAAATGCTATATCTTTGAAATTTGTTTTCATCTCTGTTGCAATTATTTGTGCAAATAAAATTATTAACACTATTGGTATTGATAAAGTAACACATATACCAAAATATTCTTTTGGTATAAAATTCACAACTGCTATACTCAGACAACTTAAATATCCAAGCCATTTTACTGGTTTTGCTACTTTTGATATTGCATTAAAATATTCATTCATAGCAAGAA
>CALXXB010000037.1 GCA_944392525.1 uncultured Clostridia bacterium
GATAATGGGAAAAAGTCAATTCCCTCTTTTGGTTCTTTTGAAGCTGTTACATTTACTAATACACATGTATCTCCATAGCGTACTAAAACACTTCCATTGGCAAATCCTGCCATTTTCCCGGTTTCGATTACTAATTTTCTTCCGGCTAACTCTGTTTCATAAGTTTTAAACATATTTACTCCTTCTTTCCTTGTGCCAAGTTAGTTTAATTGTAACCTCTATAATATGTTAAATTTTTTAGCACATTATACAAGTTACCAAATTCCAACTTGGTCACAAAATATTTTCTCTATAAAAGCCCGTGCTAAACTAAGCATAGGCTTTTATACTTATAACTATTTTCTTAATCCTAATTTTTCAACGATGTCTCTATATCTATTAATATCTTTTTTAGCTAAGTAATTTAATAGATTTCTTCTTTTACCAACCATTTTTAATAAACCACGTCTTGAATGGTTATCTTTTTTGTGAACTTTTAAGTGTTCTGTTAATTCGTTGATTCTTTCTGTTAAAAGAGCTATTTGAACTTCTGGTGAACCAGTATCGTTTTCATCTCTTTTATATTTTGCTATAATTTCTTGTTTTAACTCTTTAGTCATCATTTTCCTTTACACCTCCTATTTTATCTATTCCTTTAACTGAGTTCAAAGTTGGTGTCAAACTATCAAACTAAGTAAAAGGTCTTATATTTGCCTTACAGCATATCTATTTTACTATATTTTCGAATATATTGCAAGTGTTTTTTATTAAATTTCTCTTTATATTATTCTACACTCTTTAAACTTTCAATCATATCTATTTTCTTTAATGCAAAATATGTTACAAAATTAACTATTAAAGTAAAAGCAATTGTTATCAATGCAGAATATACATAGCTTAATGGTTCTATTATTTTATTAAACCTTAACATGTTTATTTCACATGTTCCTATTATATAATAATTTAAGAAAAAGCCTGCAACTAATCCTAGTACAATTCCTATCAGTGTTAATAGTATTGTTTCCCTTGTTACGTAATCATAAACCTCTTTATCATAGAAACCTAAAACTTTTATTGTAGCAAGTTCTCTAATTCTTTCACTAATATTTACATTTGATAAATTATATAAAACCACAAATGCAAGAAGTCCAGCTGATACTATTAATACTAAAACAACATAATTTAATGATTGCATTGTTTCATCCATTGTTCTTATCGCTGATGAAATTAATGATACAGATGATATTTCATTATATTCCATTAATTCCTCTGCTAAAATATCTTCTTGTTCCTCTGTCAAATCAATATCTTCTATAAGCAGAACATTAGATTCATAATCTTTACCATATAGACTTTCATATAAATCTTTTGACATATAAACATAGTGATACACATAATTTTCTACAATATTTGAAATAGTTACTTCTTTTTCATTTCCATCACTATCTTGCAATGTAATTGTATCTCCTATTTTTACGCCTAGTAACTCTGCTGCTTTATCTGTCAAACAAATTTCACTATCGCTTAATTTTACCTTTTCTTTCGTTTCTAAATCTAGCAAATTTATTGTTCCATCTAGAGAATCTTTATCTTTTGGAACTATTACTTGAACATCCTCTTCAACACCATTTTTCATAGCTGTTACAGATGTCATGTAAGTTTCAACAGTTTTCGTTATTTCTTCTTTTTGTTCTAAATCATTTTTTAATTTCTCAACTTGACTTTCTTCTAATCCATTCTTTAAGCTAATCTGCATATCATAATTAAATACGTGT
Source organism: uncultured Clostridia bacterium (assembly GCA_944392525.1). The sequence continues at coordinate 1,755 of CALXXB010000037.1, forward strand.
TCATATTGATCAGGCATTATCCTACTAATTGAATCCCTTAAACCAAATCCTGTAAGTATTAAAGCAGTACATCCCATAATTCCTATTATTGTCATTAAAAATCTCTTTTTATATCTAAATATATTTCTAACTGTTACTTTTCTTGAAAAGCTAAGTCTTTTCCAAATAAATGGAATCTTTTCTAGTAAAACTCTTTTTCCTACCTTAGGAGCTTTTGGTCTCATAAGTATTGCTGGTGTATGTCTTAATTCTCTAGTAACTGCATATATAGTCGCACCTACTATACAGATAAATATTAATCCAAGTCCAATTGTCCCAAATGTCCAGTTAAAGTTTAATGAAATATCTCCTATTTCATACATCATAGAATACATCATCCAAATTATCTTAGGAATTAATACAAATCCAACACACATTCCTAGTATTCCACCAATTACAGAAGCAAGACTTGCATAAATTACATATTTACTAGCAATTTGAAACTTATTATATCCTAATGCTTTAAGAGTTCCTATTTGTGTACGTTGTTCTTCTACCATTCTAGTCATTGATGTTAAAGATATTAATGTTGCAACTATGAAAAATACAATTGGGAAAACCTGCCCTATATTTTCAATACTTTCTGTATCTTGGATAAAACTTGCATATCCACTATTTTGTTCTCTGTCTAAAACATACCATGTTGGTTTTTCAATCTTTGCTATTTCGTCTCTTGCATCAATTAATTCTGCTTCTGCATCATCTAGTTGTTTTTGTACTTCTGCTTTTTGTTCATTTAATTCTTGTTCTCCATTTTCTAATTCTACTCTTGACGCTTCTAATTCATCTTTTGCGTCTTGTATTTGTGCAAGAGTATAACTTTTTGTACTTTGATAACTACTTTCCTGCTCTTCAATTTCTTTTTTAGCCGCCTCTATCGCAGCTTTTCCATTTTCAATTTTTTGTCTTCCTGATGTAATTCCATTATCTATCTCGGTTATTCCTGCCACAAGAGAACTCTTACTTGCTTCCAATTTCGCTATCTGTTGCTCACAAGCTGTCTTTTGTCCTTGTAAAGATTCTAAACTTCCACTATCAATATTGGGATCTTTTAAAGCTTCTAGAATTCCATTATATGTTTCATTTGCTGTATTTAATGCACTATTTACTGTATCTAAATTACTTTGTAATCCCGCCTTTTGTTCTTCTAAAGCTTTGAATTGTTCATTTGCCTGTTGCTCTTGTTCATTTAAAGTTTCTTCATTTTTACTTATCTCAGCTTTTGCATCTTCTATCTGTTTTTCAGCACTTGCAAATTCCTCATTTGCTTTTTTCTCATTTTCAGCAATTTGTGCTTCTCCATCTTCTATTTGCTTTTTACCATCTTCTATCTCAGCTTCAGCATTTGAAATCTCTTCTTCAGCTTCTGCTTTTTTATCATTAAATTCTGTTTCTGCCTCTTCTAGTTTAGAAGTTGCTGTATTAATTAATTCATCTTGTCTAGCCTCTTCTCTTTCATCTTTTATGTCTTCTATCTTACTTTTTGTATCACTAACTAGTTCTTTATATTCATCACTTGAAGTTTTATACTCATTTGAGCCTTTTAGTTTTACATATATATTTGTATATATATCTTTTGCATTTATATTATCTTTATTTATGTATATATAATAATCTACTTTTCCTGAACCTAATGTACTACTTCCTCTGTCTCTTGAAATATAAAGCGGGCTTCTAACAGTTCCAACAATTTTCATTTCTTTATTAGCTAAATATTCTATTTCTTCCCCATCATTATTTTCAGTCTTTTCTATCTCAACATCTATTATATCTCCTATCTTTTTATTATTTTGTATTAAAAAATTAGGTTCAACCACACATTCATCGCTATTTTCCGGCAATTTTCCTTCTAATAATTTCGGTTTGTTAACATCTTCTATACACATTACTTTAATAATTTGTTCAGTATTATCTATTTCTATCTTTCCATCTGTCTCATATGTTCCAATAACTTTATCTACATTTTCTATCCCTGAAATTTCATTTAAATCATCTTCTGTTAATCCTAAAGTAGACATGACTTGTATATCGTAAACGTTTTGACTATCATAATACTTATCAATAGTATCTACCATATCAGGTGAAGTTGCTCTAATTCCCGCAAAGAAACCAACACCTAAAAAAGCCATAAGTAGTATTGATAAAAATCTTTTATAGGTGTTTTTTATTTCTTTAACACTATCTTTCATAAGTGCCTTTTTCATATGCTTCACCTCCTATACAATTGGGGACGTTTCCTTTTGTCGGAAAATCAACATTATGAAACGTCCCTAATGTTCCTTTTCCGACGATTTGGAACACATCTTGTTACCATTCTATTTCTTCTACTGGTTTTGGATTTTCATTTATTTCTATTTTTTCTGCTGTTCCATTTTTAAAATGTATTACCTTATCTGCCATAGGTGCTAATGCTCCATTATGAGTTATTATTAATACCGTCATGTTTTCTTTTCTTGCTGTATCTTGTAATAATTTTAATATTTGTTTTCCTGTTTTATAATCTAATGCACCTGTTGGTTCATCACATAATAATAATTTTGGATTTTTTGCTATTGCCCTTGCTATTGCAACTCTCTGTTGCTCTCCTCCTGATAATTGTGAAGGAAAATTATTCATTCTGTCTTTTAAACCTACTTGCTCTAATACTCTCTCTGGATTTAATGATTTTTTACAAATTTGAGTTGCAAGCTCCACATTTTCTTTCGCTGTTAAGTTTTGGACTAAATTATAAAATTGAAATACAAATCCTATGTCATCTCTTCTATAACCTATTAATTCTTTGTTCTTTAATTTCGTTACTTCTTTTCCATCAACTATTACTCTTCCTGATGTTGCTGTATCCATTCCACCTAAAATATTTAAGGCCGTTGTCTTTCCTGCTCCTGATGGTCCCACTATTACAACTAATTCTCCTTTTTCTATTTGAAAATTAGTATCATTTAGTGCATTTATTTTTATTTCTCCCATTTCATATACTTTATTAACATTTCTAAACTCTATATAAGACATGTTTATCACCTCTTATTTTAAGGTATTTTATATATAAAATTATATCATACACTCATTTTTTTTTAAAGGTTTTTAATTTATTTTAAAATATTCTTTTGTGAATTTTTGGTGAATAAAAAACTTAAAAAGCCTATCAAAAATTAACAGGCTTATACTATATACTTTATTTTATTATTAGGAAAATACTTACTCATTTGTTCTCTAAAAAACAATTCTCCATCTTTTTTATACTCTTCCTTATATCTATACTTTCCTCTTCCTCCGCCTCTCATTATATCTTTATTATACAAATTAATTGCATTTGGAAATGCTTCTTCATTTATTTTAGTATGAACATAACTATAAGTCATAAATATTATTTCAAAAAAAGCATCTTTCTTTACCTTTTTAGACAATTTACTAGTTAATATTTTAATTAGTTCTAAATATAGCTCTTTCCAATTTTCAACCATAATAACTGGTGCTATTAATATTCCAACATGATACCCCGCTTCAGCCAATTTGTTTATAGCATTTATTCTATCATCTAACCTAGAAGTTCCAAACTCAACTCTATTTATAATATAGTCAGGATTAACGCTCATTCTAATTGTAACTTTACCTTTATGATTTAAATCTAAAATATCATCTACCATATCAAACTTAGTTGGAAATGTTAATTTTCCTTTTTTACAATTTTTAAAATTTTCAATCGTCCATACTAAATTTTTAGTAATACTATTTTCTAAAATCAAATCACTATTACTTCCAATGTGAACTACCCATTGTCTAAAGCCAATGGGCTTCCTGCTTCATAGACCTCGTAACCTACTATCTCCACAGGCGCAAATCTCGGGCAGTCCCTGCCCTATATTTTTTTCTATGCTATTTTTCTTAACCCTTCCATTAGGATATTTGTCGCAGCATTTATATCCCTGTCATGCTTTGCTTTGCATTTAGGACATGTCCATTCTCTGACTGATAAATCTTTTGTATCTACATTCTGATATCCACATACAGAACATAACTGACTACTAGCATAAAATGTATCTATTTTAATATACTTTCTTCCATTCCATATAGCCTTATATTCTAATTGTCTTATAAGCTCATACCATGATGCATCTATTATTGATTTTGCTAGATGATGATTTTTTACCATGTTCTTTATCTGTAAATTTTCTGTAACTATCACTTGGTTTTCGCTGATAATTTTATTAGAAACTTTATGCAGATAATCTTTTCTAATGTTACTTATTTTCTCATGGCATATTGCTATTTCTTTTTTCTTCTTTTGGTAATTTTTACTTCCTTTTTTCTTATGTGCTAACTGTCTTTGTTTCCTTGCAAGTTTCCTCTCGTATTTCTTTATTGTCTTTGGATTTTCATATTTCTCTCCTTCTGATGTAATACATAAATCCTTAATTCCTAAATCTAGTCCTATATTTTGTTTTGTATGTGCTAATTCTTCATGCTCTGTTTCTACTAATATTGACACATAATATTTCCCACTTGGAACTTTGGATACTGTTGCTGATTTTATTTGACCATAAAATCTTCTATGTAGTTTTGCTTTTATTTTCTTTAGTTTTGGTAGTTTTATTTTTCCATTCTCATAATCTACAACTATATTTCCATTCGTATAATTGGTAGTATATGATTTATGTTTATCATGTTTACTTTTAAACTTTGGATACCCCGCATTTTCTTTTAAAAATTTCTGATAGGCTGTATCCATATTATATATTGCATTAGTTAAAGCAAACTTATCCACATCCTTTAGCCATTCGTATTCTTTCTTTAATTTTCTGTTACAATAATTGTTGCAGTCTATTTTACTGATAGACTTTTTCTCTTTCTCATAACTTTCTTTTCGATATGCTAATGTTTGATTATAAACAAAACGGCAACAGCCAAATGTTTTTGCTATCTGTTCTTTCTGCTCATTATTTGGATATATTCTGTATTTATATGCTTTTAACATTTTACTGTCACCACCTTTTTCTAACCTTGATTTTCTATATATTTTCTTAGCATTTCTTCTGAAACATTTCCTACACTATAAGCAAAATATACATCTGTCTAAACTGTCTGTTCTCTCCAGTTCTCCTGTTTTTGATTTTCATGTATTCATGCCGATAGTATAACACAGAAAATATGCTTTTGGCAACCTCGCCCCATCGTCTAAAGCCAATGGGATTGCGGTTTCCTTATTTCAAAAGTTAATTCCTTTTCAGATTTCTCAGATGTCTTTATTATTTTATCTAGCATTTGCTCTATATTTACAAACAATCTTAAATAACTACATTTATTATAATTACATACTAGATAGCAATACATACAAGCTGCTGTACAACCAGATGAAGTATATGGAACTAAATAATCTGATGTTTTATGATTTTCTACAAATTTATGTGTTTTTCTAACTCCTACTATCAAGTTTCTTTTCATATCTATAAATTCTTTATTTGATTTTTTTCTCATTTCCTCAATATTGTTATGATTCTCTATTTCTATCTTAGGAACTTCTTTATATTTTTCCATCAACTCTTTTCCGAGCTCATAATTTACTATATCTTTCTCATAAAAAATAGCTTTTGGTCTAAACATATCTTCCTCCTAAAATATAGTTTAACCAAAATAGATTTTTATATTATTAACGAAAAAATAAGGCTATAAAAGCCCTATTTTTTAATACTATTTATTTAATTCTTTCATAAGTTACAAAATAATAATCTAAGTTGTTTTCTTCATTTTTTATTCCCTTTTCTCTGCTAGTTTCTTTCCAAACTTCACTATCTATTATTGGGAAGAATGTATCTCCCTCAAAATCTTTTTCTATTTCTGTAACATACATTTTCTTTACATATGGCATAAGGAAATTATATATCATTGCTCCGCCTATTACAAAAGCTTCTTCTTTTCCTTCTATTAAATCTTGAATTTGAAGTAATGAATGAACAACTTCTACATTTTCATCATTTACCTTAAAATCAGGATTTTGACTAAATATTATATGTTTTCTATTTGGTAATGGTTTTCCCAAAGATTCAAAAGTCTTTCTTCCCATTATTATAGTATGACCTGTTGTTAAATTTTTAAAATGTTTTAAATCCTCTGGCAAATGCCAAATCATCTTATTATCTTTTCCTATTATATTATTTTTTCCTTTTGCTACTATTATACTTAGCATAAATTTTCCTCCTATTCTGCTACTGGTATTTTACCAATTTTTACTTCTTTTTGATAATCATATCCTTGAACTTCAAAATCTTCTACTTTAAAACTATAAAAATCCTTAGTATCATTATTAATTACCAATTTTGGGGTTACATCCATTGTTTTTGCTTCTAATAATTTTTTAACTAATGGTACATGTCTATCATAAATATGACAATCTCCTATATTATGTGTTAAAGTTCCAACTTCTAAACCTGAAACTTGTGCAAACATATATTGAAGTGCTGCATATTGCATAAGATTCCATCCATTTGCTGTTAACATATCTTGTGAACGTTGGTTTAATATTAAGTGTAATTTACCTTCTTTTACTAACCATTGAGTTCCATATGCACATGGTTCTAAACGCATATCTTTTAATTCTTCATGGTTAAATAAATTAGTCATAATTCTACGGCTAGATGGATCATTTTTTAACAAATAAAGTACATAATCAACTTGATCCATTTCTTTTATTCCATCTTTTGTTTTAAATTGATATTTCTTACCTAGTTGATAGCCATAAGCCTTTCCAATAGTTCCGTTTTCATCAATCCATTGGTCCCAAATATGTGAGTTTAAATCTTTAACATTGTTTGACTTCTTTTGCCATATCCATAATATTTCATCAATTGCTTTATATACTGTTTTTGAATTATTTCTAAGTGTTATCATTGGAAATTCTTTTCCGACATCATATTTATTACTAACTCCTACAATTGAAATATAGTTAGCTTCTGTCCCATCTTCCCATCTTGTACGTACATGAGTTCCTTCTGAAGAATATCCATGCTCTAAGATTTCTTTGCAAGTGTCAATAAAATTTCTATCTGCTTCAGTCATTTTATTTTCCTCCCTTTTCATCTAATTCTACTAAATTTCTTGCCATTTGTACTCCAGCTGCTGATGCCATCATAAGCCCTCTTGTCATTCCTCCACCATCTCCTATGCAATACAAATCTTTAATACTTGTTTCAAAATTTTCATCTATAAAAACTTTATTGCTATAGAATTTAATTTCAGGTGCATAAAGTAAATTATGAGGATCTGCAAAACCTTCTATAATCTTATCCATGGCACTTATGAACATTAAGATATCGGTCATCGTTCTATATCCAATTGCAAAAGTAATATCTCCAGGTACTGCTGATTTTAATGTTGGCACTACTTCATTTGTATCTAATTCTTCTTGCCATGTACGTTTTCCTCTTTGTATATCTCCTAAACGTTGAACAAGTATTGCTCCATTTCCTAATTCATTCAAGTTTTTAGCTACATTTTTACCATAATCTATCGGTTTATTAAAAGGGTCTTTAAAATTATGTGACACAAGTATTGCTAAATTTGTATTTGTACTTTTCTTATCTTTATATGAATGTCCGTTTACTAATGACAAATTGTCATCATAAACTTCTTCTGAAACAAACCCACTAGGATTTTGACAAAATGTTCTAACTTTATCTCTAAATGGATATGGTCTTCCAATAAATTTTCCTTCATATAAATATTTGTTTACATCTTTCATAACTTCATCTTTAAGTTCATATCTTACACCAATATCCACTGCTCCTGGCTCTGTTTTTATATTATGAACATCACACATTTGAGATAACCAATCAGCACCTTTTCTTCCTACAGCCAATACAACTTTTTTAGCATAAAGTTCTTTTTCTTCCTTAGAATTATTTGCATTTCTTATTTTTACACCTTTTACTTGTCTATCTTCTATTATTAAATCTTCTACAACTGTCTCATACATCATATTTATATTGTTTTTTTCTAGGAAATCTTGAATTTTCTTATATATTTCATGACTTTTCTCAGTTCCTAAATGTCTTATAGGAATACCTATTAAATTAATATCTTCTTTTTGTGCTTTTTTCTTTAATTTGTTAACTTCATCTTTATACTCTGTACCTTCTAAATGTTTATCTGCACCAAATTTTAGATATACGTTATCTGCATAATCAATTAATTCTTTGGTTTTTTCTACTCCTATGTATTTATGTAAGTTACCTCCAACATAAATATCATCATCTTCTTTATTATATAGAGAAAGTTTACCATCAGAAAATGCTCCTGCTCCTGAAAATCCACTTGTTATATTACAATATGGCTTACATCTCATGCATTCTCCTTTTTTCTCTACTGGACAATAACGTTTCTCAACAGGCTTTCCTTCATCTATTAGAACTACATTTTTAGCTTTATTTTGCACAATTAATTCATAAGCTAAAAATATTGAACTAGGTCCCATTCCTACAACAATTAAATCGTATTTATCCATAGTCATCACATTCCTTTACAATATTCCTTTAAAACCATTTTAAAGTATATCATAAGGTTTTATAAAATTCCATAAAATTTGTAAATTATTTTTTTATTTTTGCTTGTTTTAAAATAGCATGTACTGTACTTCTTTTTATTTCCTTGCAATGTCTTGATATTGTTATCTTTCCTGGCTTAGTTTTATGTTTATATTGATAATGTCCCCCTGTTACTTTATACTTATACCATCCATCATTAAGTAGCATCTTTTCTAAGTCAATAAACTTCAACATACCACCTTCCTTTTTTAAATTTTTAATTTTACTTGAATAATTTAGAATTAAATTTTGAATTTAAAATTTAAGAAAAAATATAATAAAAAAATAATGATTAAATTATATCACTAACTGCAATATAATTCAATCATTTTCGTTCGACCAAATTCGACAAATTACCACCATTTTGGAACATATTCTTCTTCATGCTCTCCAAGTTCTTGTATGTAACCATTCTTAAAATCTAGCTCATTTATAAAATTTTCTATTTCTTTCCACTCATCTTTTGTAAGCTTTCTATTTAATTCCTTATATTCTTCTTTTTCTTTTACTAAATATGTTGGAAAATATTGTGCCATAACACTTACATAATTTTCTTCATATATATGTTCCTTTAACCATCTTAATACCTTTTTGCTATTTTCTATATTTCCTGGCAATACTAAATGTCTAACAATTATACCTTTTTCCATTATTCCATTCTCATTTATTTTTGTCTTTCCTACCTGTTTTTGCATCTCTAATATTGCTTTTGTTGCAATCTCAAAATAGTTTTCCACTCTTGAGCATCTTTTTCCTAGCTCATCATCTGCATATTTTAAATCAGGTAAATAAACATCAATATAACCATCTAACATTTTTATAGTATCAACATTTTCATAACCATTTGAATTGTATACTATTGGAATTCTTAATCCGTTCTTTCTTGCAATTTTTATCGCTTCTATTATTTGAACTACATAACTTGTTGGAGTTACTAAGTTTATATTTTCTACGCCTTTTTCTTGCTGTTTTAGGAAAATATCTGCTAATTCTTCTATTGTTATTTCTTTTCCTCGTCCTTTTTGACTAATCTCATAATTCTGGCAAAATATGCAATTCAAATTACAGTTTGAAAAAAACACTGTTCCTGAACCTTTAGTTCCACTAATACATGGTTCTTCAAAATTATGTGTTGAATAAAGTGCTATTTTTATTTTATTACTTGCCTTACATCTTCCTATTTTTCCTTCTATTCTATTTATACCACACTTATGTGGACATATTTCACACTGTCTTAACTGTTCTAACATTTTTACATTCCTTCAACTCTTTGTAAATTCAAATTATCATTTTCTTTTACTAAATACACTTTCTTTTTAGTAAATCTATCTTTATTATTTTTTACAATATCTTGCATATTTGTTTCACTTTCACTAATTGAAACTCTTCCTATTTCTTCATCACTTGTATTTCTAACAATAACACTTTCTTCTTCCGAATAATCTTCTAAATATTCTATAATTTCAACCTCATAACCTGTATCAGTTTTACTTATATTATCTAATAAAAAAGAATCTTCCTTTTGATCTAATTCTACTTCAGTTGCTATATATTTATTAGTCTCACTATTATATTCAAAACTGCTATTTCCTTCTTTAGGAAATTCTTTATTAAAATTTTCTCCAAATATTAATTTTGCTTCTTCTTCTATTTCTTCATATGTCACTTCATAATTTTCTAAATTATTTTTTACAACTTCCCATATCCACTTTTCGTCTGCACTATTTATATCTTGGAATTCTGGTAAAGCTTCTCCTGTTACTTCTTTCCACATATATACACTTGATATCTTTTCTTCTATCTTTTGTATTTCTTCAATGCTTACATTATTACTTTCATTATTTTGTACCCTTACATTTCTATATATCACCATTCCGAACAAAAATAACAACTAAAATTCCTATAATTATAAGCATTTTACGCATGTTCATACCTCCATTTGTAATCTTCTTTTTTATTTTATCACACCATTTTTTTACTTACAATATTCATTTACAAATTTTCACATTTAATTAACACAAATATCAATTAGGGACGTTTCTTTTTGGAGCTTTTGTCCATTTAGAAACGTCCCCTATTGAACACTTCTTATATTTCAGGCCAATCTATTTCTACTTTAAATAAATCACCATCTATTATTATATCGAATTTGCCTCCTTGAAGTTCTGTTAGGCTTTTTGCTATTGAAAGTCCTAAACCGCTTCCTTCTGTATATCTAGATTTATCTCCTCTAACAAATCTTTGCATTAACTCATCTGCACTAATATTTAGTTTGTCTTTTGAGATGTTTTTTATACTAATATTTATACACTTATTATTTTCTACTACATCTATATACACTCTAGATGAATCTAACGCATATTTTGTAATATTACTAAATAAATTTTCTATAATTCTATAAAGATATCTACTATCTGCTTTTATTTTGATATCTTCACTTGGCATCTGAACTTCTATTTTTAAGTCTTTTGCTTCAAATCTATCTTTAAATTCTCCTATTGTTTGATTAAATAATTCTTTTATATCTATGCTCTCGATATTTAGTTTAACATTTCCTGAAGACACTTTAGACGCTTCTACTAAATCTTCTGTTAATTTCTTTAGTCTTTGTGATTTTTGGTCTAATATTTTTATATATTCTTTTACTTTTTCATCTTGAATATTTTCCTTCTTTAATAAATCAACATAGTTTATTATTGAAGTTAATGGTGTTTTTATATCATGTGATACGTTTGTTATCAATTCTGTTTTCAATCTTTCTGATTTTAAACTTTCTTGAATAGCATTTGAAAATCCACTTGCTATATCATTTACATATACAGACATTTCTTTTAAAACTCCTGTTAGTTCTTCTTCATTTAACTTAACATCATTTTTTCCTTCATAAATGTCCTTTAATGCATTTTTTATTTTTTCTTGGTCTATTATATATTTTTTCAATTTATAATATGACCATATCCAAAATCCAATTAATAGTATTATTGCTATTCCTGTATAGAACAAACATGCTAACATAACGCTTACAATTATAAATAATAAATAATACCAAAATAATCTTTTATTTTCAGTTGTTTTTTCATCTAATGTTTCAAACAAATTCTTTAATTTATCAAAGCACCATTTTCCTATTTTATATGTTAAAAAGCTTTTTATAAACTTTCTTGCCTTTAATCTTTTTATTGTTGAAACAGCTGTCACCGCACATATTATATAACATATGAAATATAATAAAACAGCAAATATTAATGTAATATAGTTTGCGACATTTAAACATTGAACTGCCACTGATGCAAATATTGTAAGCAAAACTGCCCAAGCTAAGAACAATACTTCATAAGGAACTTTGTCTATATAACCTAATTCAATCTCATCTTTTCCTTTTTCATGTCCTATTGCCCAACATAAATAAATTGCTATTACAAATGTAAATATTACACTAATTGGCAAAACATATAATGATATGTTTGGATTATTTAAGCAAAATTCGTATATTCCTTCTACTATTTTATAATTTGTTAAGCCTCCTGTTTTATCTGGATTATATCTACTATATATTGTATATCCTGTAATTGCTCTATCTATTGCATATGTTGAACTTTCTTCACTATTTACATCATCTATTACAAAATATTGATATGATGAATTATATCTTATATTATCACTATTTATATAATCCATATTTGTTTCAATATTTCCATTATCATAATTCCAATACTTAGGCGAATTCTTCATATTTTCTATTTCGCTGTTATAGTCACTACTTTTCATATTTGTATAAATTGTATTTGTCTCATTGTCTATTATAATAAAATCAATATATTCATTTATTCCATTATAATAGCTATACATATAATCTCTATCTAAATAGTAAATTTCATTTCCATTCACACCTTCTAATTGCATAAACATTCTAGTTCCATCATTTTTTTGATGATAAGCATTTTCCACACTATCTGTTATATAATAAACATATTCACTTGCAAACATTTCTGTATCAATAAATTTAGTTGCTCCAGTATTTCCATATTCATCCAAGAAAGCTAAATGGAACATACTAAGTCCTATTAGCAAAACAAATACTGGAAATAAAATATACGCTACAAATTTTAATGCTTTTGATGTCCTTAAGTTCTCCATATTTTCGCCTCCTTATTTTATATTTTCTATTTTATATCCAACTCCCCAAATTACTTTTAAATATCTTGGTTCTTTTGGATTTATTTCTATTTTTTCTCTAATATGACGTATATGTACTGCTATTATATTTTCTGCTCCAAATCCTTCTTCTTTCCATACATTTTCATATATCTCTGGTATTGAATATACCTTACCTTTATTTTGAAGTAAAAATTTTAATATATTAAACTCTGTTGCTGTTAATTTTACTTCTTTTCCATCGACTAATACTTTTTTAGTATCATCATCAACTTCTAGTCCACCTGTTTTGTATATTTTTCTGTTACTATCTTCCTCTTTTTTTAATGACCCAAAACTTACATATCTTCTTAATACTGAATTTACTCTTGCAATTAATTCTAACGGATTGAATGGTTTCGTTATATAATCATCTGCACCTGAATTTAATCCACCTATTTTATCATAATCTTCTGATTTTGCAGATAATAATATTACTGGTATTGTTTTAGTTTTCCTTATTTCTTCTAATGTTTCTAATCCATCTTTTTTAGGCATCATTATATCTAGTATTATTAAATGAATATCATTATTATTAACTATATCTAAAGCTTCTTCACCGTTATAAGCTTTTAAAATATTATATCCTTCTTTCTTTAAATAAATTTCTATTGCTCCTACTATTTCTTTATCATCATC
>CALXXB010000038.1 GCA_944392525.1 uncultured Clostridia bacterium
TATATGCAATCAGAATGTGTGAAAAATAAAATAGATTTTCAATTACAATTAAACGGGAATATCTATACAATGATAAATCATCATATAGATAAAGAAGAATTAGAAATATTACTTGCTGACCATATAAAAAATGCAATTATAGCAATTGGATATGGAGACAATGTAAATAAAAGTATTTTAGTAAGACTTGGAAAAATAGATGGAAGTTATGGATTATATGTTTTTGATTCAGGTATAGAGTTTGAAATAGACACATTGCTAAATTTAGGAAAGAAACCAAGTACAACACATAAAGACTCAGGTGGTACTGGTATGGGATTTATGAATACTTTTGATACATTAAGAAAAAATAGAGCAAGTTTTGTAATAGAAGAATATGGAAAACCTGTTAAAGATAACTTTACTAAAGCTCTAAAATTTAAGTTTGATGGAAAGAATGAATTTAAGATTTGTTCATATAGAGAAGAAGAAATAAGAAATAAAGATAAAGAGAATAGTCTAGTTGTAGAAAAGTTATCTTTATAGTAATAAAAATCAAGTATTAGCATAAGAATTAATAAGAAAAGGAGGTCTTATGCTAATATGGAATTAATTAAAAAAGCTTTTGATAAAGTAAAATCAAATAAGTTAATAAAGGCAGAGTTGATTGCAATCTTATTTAGCTTAATTTTAGGTACATTATTACATTTTACATATGAATGGTCTGGTGAGAACTTATTTGTAGGAAGTTTTAGTGCAGTAAATGAAAGCGTATGGGAACATTTGAAATTAGTATTTTATCCTATGTTAATTGCGGCAATAATAGAATATTTCTTTGTAAAAGGTGTATCTAATAATTATGTTGAGGCAAAGACAATAGGTATATTTACTGCAATATGTTTTATAATAGTTTCATTTTTTACTTATTCAGGAATTATTGGAACAAGTATTATAGTAATAGATATTCTAATATTTATTATAAGTATAATTTTGGGTGAATATGTTGCATATAAGCTTATGAAAAGGGAAAATGAAAGTACTGTAACAACTGAAAGTTTATCAATTATTATACTTGTATTTTTACTTCTTTGCTTTATAATATTTACATACTTACCACCAGAAGTTAATTTGTTTAGAGATGTTACAACAGGAGTATATGGAATAGGAAATATATTATAGAAAGTAGGGAATACCTACTTTTTATATTTTAATTGGAAAAATTTTCAAAAAACTATTGACAAAATTTGTAAATAAAATTATAATTAGGACAGTTTTTAAATCAAAATATTTATTTTCTTTATATTTTATCGAAGATTTCAAACGAAAAAAAAAGAATATATTTAGATATCTGAGGCCATTATAAGCCCCTAATTTTGATCCCTAAATTAAATGAATTATTCCCTATATTTTTAGTAAATTTATTTCAATCTTTAAAAGTCCACAAATATTTTATAATAAAGAAAGAACCAAATATAAATATTTATAATGGCCTCAGATATCTAAATATGTTTAAAGGAGGAGTGAGAATAGTAGTTAGCAAAGGAAGAAGAAAAATAGCAGAAAATGTGGCTTGTAAATATCTGAAAGATAATAATTATATAATAGTAGAAAAAAACTTTGAATGTAAAAAAGAAATAGTTGACTTAATTGCTTATGATGAACTAACAAAAGAATTAGTTTTTATTAAATTAAAAATTTATATAATTCCAAAAGAGTTAAAAGAAAAAGAAATTGTTAAAAATCAAGAAATTTTAAGATCTATAGCTAAATACTATAATTATGAATATGGTATTTATGATATACCTGTTAGATTTGATATAATAAAAATACTTTTAAATAATAGCATATGTAAGATAAAACATATTAAAAGGATTTTTAATAAATAAAAGTTGCCCAAAATGTATTTGGACAACCATATATTTTAAAATCTAATTATTTCATTATACATTTCCATAACAAAATTATCTGTCATACCTGAGATATAGGATATTATGGCTTTAGAAAAATCTTGTTCATTAGAAATATCATAAATAATTTTATTTTTTAACTTTAATTCTTCACGATTAGCAAAAGCACAATAATTTTCTAAGAAATGATAAAAGCCATCTGCTAATTTTGGATAGAATTTCTTTAAATTAGATAAATTTAATAAAGTATTAGTATTATCATAACAGTCTTTTAATATATCATAAATTTCGTTAATAACAAGTTCAAAATATTTTGTAGAAGTAAGAGTACGTCTACTAAAATAAATATGTTTATAATTAAATTCTTTAATTTTATTCATTAATTCAAAAGCTTTTTGAGAAAAGCATAAACCTTTTTCAGGAGAAGAATTTTCACATAAATCACATACTAAATAATTTATAATAGTACTGTTATTTAATGCTTCAGAAGAGTCATAATTCAATAAGTTGTACAATTCTTCTAAGTGGTTATCAAGTATTCCTAATGTGATTGCATCTTCTATATCACGTCCTATATATGATATTTTATCAGATATTTTAACTACACAGGCTTCCCATGTATATGGTGCATATTGATTAGGATGTATATACTCATTTAAATCTATAAATTCATCTCTTGGTCGTAGTGCATTCTCATCTATCTCACCACAGTGTGAAATAATACCATCACGAACTCCATAACATAGATTCAAATTATTTTTATATCCATCATGTCCTACTAGTAGTTCGATAGAATCAACAAAATCTAAACCATTTTTTTCATGCCAGAAACCAATTCCTAAATCTCTGTTAGAAATCTTAGAAAGAATTTTTTCTCCTTCATGTCCAAAAGGGCTATGGCCTAAATCATGACCAACCGCAATCGCTTTTGTTAATTCAGCATTTAAACCTAAGTAACTTGCAATTGTGTAGCTAATAGATTCTACATGTGTTACATGCTCAATTCTAGTACAAATATGATCATTTTCTGGAGAAAAGAATACTTGTGTTTTATGTTTTAATCTTCTATAAGCATTAGAATGGATTATTCTTGTATAATCTCTATCAAAAGAACTTCTTATATCAGTTTTTCTTGTTTCTAATGGTGCTATTCTTGAAATAACATTATTCCATTTAGGATTGTTCTCATTCATAGCAAAATCTTTAAAAGAATTCTTCATGTTTACCTCCTTGAATTTTACTAATTTATCGTAAATAGTTTATAACAAAAAGCCAAAAAAGTCTACCATAAAATGTTTATTTTCTATTGACTAAAAAATTATAAATAGTATAATAATTTTGGAAAAGAAAGGAGAACACATAATGTTTAATTTAGTTAGAGATGATTTTGATGAGAATTCAGATGATATATTAAATTCTATTAATAAAATGTTAGAAAAAAATAGAAAAGACAAAGAAACAAAGGAAGAAAATGAAGAAGAAAAACCAAAAGGAGAATAAAAATGGGAAAGTTATTTGTAATAGATGGAACAGATGGTAGTGGAAAACAAACACAGTTTAATAAATTACAAGAAAGACTAAAAAAAGATGGAGTAGATTTTAGAGTAGTTAGTTTTCCAAATTATGATAGTCCAAGTTCTGGATTAGTTAAAATGTATTTATCAGGAGAGTTTGGAGAGAATGCAAAAGATGTAAGTCCTTATATTGCATCTACATTTTATGCAGCAGATAGATATGCAACATTTAAAACAGGATATCAAGAATATTATGATAATGGAGGAATAATATTAGCAGATAGATATACAACAGCTAATATGGTTCATCAAGCAGGAAAAATAGATAATCCAGAAGAAAGAGAAAAATTTTTGAATTGGCTTTGGGACTTTGAATTTAATTTATATGGATTACCTGTACCAACAGAAGTATTTTTCTTAAATATGCCAGTTGAAAAATCAATAGAACTTATGGAAAATAGAGAAAATAAATTTACTCATAGTGACAAAAAAGATATTCATGAAAGAGATAAAAATCATCTAATAGATGCCTATCATGCAGCTTGTTATGTGGCTAAAAAATATAATTGGTATGAAGTAAAATGTGTTAAAGATGATAAAATTAGAACAATAGAAGATATTCACGAAGAAATCTATAATGAAATAGAAAAACATATATGAGACAAATAGGGATATGCCTTATTTGTCTCATTATGCATCTTTTTCTATATCAATTAATTCATCAATTGTACAGTCTAAATATTTACAAAGTTCTTCTAAATATTTAAAAGAAATAGAAGAAGTTTCACCATGAATAACACGATTCAAATTTCTAGAAGTAATATTCATATTTTGACATAACCAATATTTAGATTTGTTTTTTCTTTTTAATAGTTTTTCAATATTAAAACGAACCATATCTCTTACTCCTTGGTTAATATTATAAAATATATCATTTGGAGTTTTAAGATACTTAAAAATACCATATTTTAAGGGTTTAATTTGATTAAAGGATAAAAATAAAAACTTGAAAATTTTTTATAAAAATTGTAAAATTAGTTATTATATAATTAGGTGGTGAAGATATGAAAGTATTATTAACAGGAGCATCTTCTGGAATAGGAAAAGATATGGCTAAAATACTAAATAAGAAAGGTTACAATTTAGTATTAGTTGCAAGAGATGAAGAAAAACTAAACAATGTAAAAAAAGAATTAGAAAAAGAAAATAATGAAAATAAGATAGAAACAATATCAATGGATTTATCAGTAGAAGAAAATTGCTTAGAATTGTGCAAAAGAGTAAAAAATGTGGATATCCTAATTAATAATGCAGGATTTGGAGATTGTGGAAATTTTACAAAAACAGATTTAGAAAAAGAAATGAAAATGATAAAAACGAATATAGTCGCATATCATATATTAATGAAAGAATATCTAAAAGAAATGAAAGAAAGAAATAGTGGTAAGATTCTTAATGTTGCATCTATTGCAGGTTTCATGCCGGGACCACTAATGGCAACATATTATGCTACTAAAGCTTATGTTGTAAGATTATCAGAAGCAGTAAGGGAAGAACTAAAAAAAGAAAAATCAAATGTAAAAATAAGCATACTATGTCCAGGTCCAGTTGCAACAAATTTTAATAATGTTGCAAATGTAAAATTTAAATTAAGGGAAGCAAATAGTTTTGATGTAGCCAAATATGCAATTAAAAAAATGGAAAAATGTAAGTTTTATATAGTGCCAGGTTTAGATGTTAAAATAGGAAGACTTGGGGCTAAAATATTTCCAACAAATTTAGTAGCAAAAGTTTCATACACGGTGCAAAAAAGAAAACTTTATAAATAAAACATTGACAAATAAATGTGAATTATGGTAAACTAAAAATGTATTAGGAGTGTACTTAAGGGAGAAATCCTGAGCAGTACAGAGTAGAAAATTTCTACTTACACTAGAAAAGTAAGTAAAGCCTTACTTGAGGAGTCTTAAACAAGATTTTTCAAGTGAGGCTTTTTAGATTTTAGGGGGGAATATTATGCAAGAAGTAAAGAGCTTACTAGAAAATTATTATTCAGGCCATGAGGAAAATGAAAGATTGGTAAAGGACAAAGCACATAAGGTGGAGTTTTTAACCACAACTAGATATATTAATAAATATATAAAGCCAGGAGATAAAATATTAGAAGTAGGTGCAGGAACAGGAAGGTATTCGCTTCATTATGCTAGTAAAGGTTATGAAGTAGAAGCAGTGGAACTAATTAAATCTAACATAGAAGAATTTGAAAAGCATATTGATAATAATATGAAAATTAAAATACATGAAGGAAATGCTTTAGACTTAAGTATGTATAAAGATAATTCATTTGATATAACATTACTTTTAGGCCCAATTTACCATTTGTTTAATATGGAGGATAAAAAGAAAGCAATAGAAGAAGCAATTAGAGTAACAAAGCCACATGGAAAAATCTTTATTGCTTATATAACAAATGATATAGTTATAATAACTTATGGGCTAAAAAAAGGTAATTTGTTAAAACTAAAAGATGTCTGTGATGAAAATTATAGAGTTAAAGAAATGCCGGAAGAAATATTTTCAGTAAATTATGTTGAAGAATTTGAAAATATGATGGAAAAATTTCCTGTAAAATTATTAAATGAAGTAGGAGTAGATGGGTTATCTGAAAGTTTGGAAGAATATATAAATAATTTATCAGATGAAGAATATGCAGTGTGGTTAGATTACCATTTTAAGAACTGTGAACGAAAGGATATAATGGGTTATAGTAGTCATGTAGTTTATATATGTGAAAAAAACTAACCAGTAAAAGAAGTGATAAAAACAAAAAAGAAAAATTAAATTTGCAAAGGGGAGTTTAAAATGATTAGATATTATGAAAAAGGAGATATAGAACAAATAGCAAAAGTAATAGATGAAGATTGGAAGATAGCTTATAAAAGAATTATTGATGATGACTATCTAAAAAATTTAAATTATAAAGATAGAGAAAAGAGAATAAGAGACAAATATCAAAAAGAAAAAGCAATAGTATATGATGATAATGGAATTATAAAAGGATTTTGTAGATTTGGAGAAAATAGAGATGATAAGAAAGAATTAGCAGAGATATATGCTTTATATGTTAAAAACGATGAAAGAAGAACAGGAATAGGAGAAAAACTTATAATTAAAGCTAAAGAGATTTTAAAGGAAAGAGGATATGAAGAAGCAATTCTTTGGCGCTTGGAAGAAAATAAAAATGCAAGAAATTTTTATGAAAAAGTTGGAGGTAAATTATATAAAGAGAGGTTGTTTAAAATTGGAGATATATATTATAATGAAGTAAGTTATAAATATAATTTAAAGGGGGATTTATAATGAAGTATTTTAAGAAGTTAGTAGGAGAACATATATACTTATCACCAATAAGGGTAGAAGATGTGGAAAAGTATACTGAATGGATGAATGATTTTGAAACAACAGATTATACAGGAAGAAGTAGTCAAATATATACAGTGGAAAATGAAAGAAAATGGCTAGAAGGTAGTATAGAGGATAAATCAAATCAGATATTTGGAATAGTAGTTTTAGAAAATGATAAACTTATAGGAAATTGTGGAATTCATAAAATAGATTCAAAAAATAGGAATGCAACACTTGGAATATTTATAGGAGATAAAGAAGAACGAAATAAAGGATATGGAACAGAAACAATAAAACTATTATTAGATTATGGATTTAACTATTTAAACTTACATGAAATACAATTAGATGTAATGTCTTTTAACGAAAGAGCAATTAGATGTTATGAGAAGGCAGGATTTAAACAATATGGAAGAAGAAGAGAATCTGAATATGTAAATGGTAAGTATTATGATAGAATAAGTATGGATATCTTAAAGTCTGAATTTAAAGAAAGCTATATAAAAAATAAAAACATATAAGGAAGCATTTGCTTCTTTATATGTTTTCTTATTTTATAGACAAGAAAAAACTTTTCCTAAAGATTCATTAATAACTAAGTTTGCAATATTATCAAATGGAGTTGTGGATTTATTGATTAATATTAAATTTTTTCCATTGAAATATCTTATTAATCCACTTGCAGGATAAACAGTAAGTGAAGTACCACCAATAATTAAAGTATCACAAGAGAAAATTGCTCTTATTGAATTCTTGTAAGTTTCCTCGTCTAAAGGTTCTTCATATAGGACAACATCAGGTTTTACAATTCCACCGCAACTACAATGTGGAATACCTTCGGAATTAAAGACAAATTCAGCATCATAAAACTTATGACATTTTACACAGTAATTGCGCATAACACTTCCATGTAGTTCATAAACAATTTTAGAGCCAGCTTTTTGATGAAGACCATCAATGTTTTGAGTAACTACCGCTTTAAGTATACCATCTTTTTCTAATTCAGCTAATTTTATATGTGTAATATTAGGATCAAATTTTAAGGAATTCATTTTATCTCTATAAAATTCAAAGAAATCTTCAGTTTTTTCATAAAAGAAATGATGACTTAAAATTTCTTCAGGTGGAAATTTATACTTTTGATTATATAATCCGTCTTTACTACGAAAATCAGGAATACCACTTTCGGTAGAAACGCCTGCTCCTCCAAAAAAGACTATGTTATTACTTTTATTTACTATCTCTTTAAATTTTTCTATTTTTTCATCCATAAAAATCACCTAAAAGTATTATATAATAATAAAAACAATAATTAAATATAAAAATAAAAAAGATTATAAAAAGTGCTTATTAAAACTAATATTTTAAAAAAATTATATTGACAAAAGCAAACAAACATTCTATAATAAAATCGGTGATAATATGGAAAAACAAATATTACACGTGGATGTTAATAATGCTTTTTTAAGTTGGACAGCAGTAGAAATGTTAAAAAATGGAGCGGATATTGATATAAGAGAAATTCCTGCAATTATTGGAGGAGATGAAACAAAAAGATCAGGGATAGTTTTGGCTAAAAGCATGAAGGCAAAAGAATGTGGAATAAGGACCGCAGATACAATTTATCAAGCAAAGTTGAAATGCCCAGGAATAAAAATATATCCATCTAATTTTAAAATATATAGAAAGTATTCAGATAGTTTATTTAAATTATTATCTGAATATACAGACAAAATAGAAAGATTTAGTATAGATGAATGTTTTCTAGATATGACAGATTATTTAATGAAAGATACTTTACTCAACAAAGCTTATGAAATAAATAAAAGAGTAAAGGAAGAACTAGGCTTTACTGTAAATGTTGGAGTAGCTCATAATAAACTTTTAGCCAAAATGGCATCTGACTTTACTAAACCAGATAGAGTACATACATTATTTCAAAATGAAATAGAAACTAAAATGTGGCCACTTCCAGTATCAGAATTATTTATGTTAGGAAAGAAAACGGTACCAAAACTTCTTAATATGCAAATAAGGACAATAGGAGATTTGGCAAGAACAAGTAAGGAATTATTACATAAAAAATTTGGAAAACATGGAATTTTAATGTGGGAGTATGCAAATGGAATAGATAACTCAGAGGTACATTTTGAAAAAGAAAAACCAAAAGGGATAGGAAATTCCATTACACTTCCAGAAAATATAACAGAGATAGAGAAGTTAGAAGAGATAATACTTGCTTTAGCAGAACAGGTATCATTTAGATTAAGAAAATACGATATGCTTGCTAAAACTGTTAATGTACAGTTAAGGACAAAAGATTTTGAAGATACATCACATCAAAAAAAATTACCAGAAGCAACAGCGTCAACGAAAGAAATATCTAAAACTGCTAAGGAGTTATTAAATGAGATGTTTCACAAGCCAATGGCAATTAGACTAGTTGGTTTAAGAGTTGATAATCTAGTAGATAAGGAACAGATGCAATTATCACTTTTTAGCAATAAAGACAATGAAAAACAAGAGAAATTAGACAAAGTAATAGATGACTTGAAAAATAAATACGGCTATAATAAAATAACAAGAGCAGGAAAAATGAATGCAGGAGATTATTTAAATTTAAAAGATATAAAAAAATAAGAGGTAGTTTTATGATAGAAATACAATATGAGGGAAAAAGTATACCTTATACATTACAAAGATCAAGAATAAAGAATTTGTATATATATGTAAAGAATGGGGAAGTTATTGTAAAAGCTCCATTAAGACTTTCTAATAAGTATATAGAAGAATTTTTAAACAAGAAATCAAAATGGATTTATGAAAGTTTGGAAAAAAGTAAAAATAAGGTAAAGAAAGAAAAAGAAGAAAAAATAGAGAAGGCAGATGTAGAGAGATTACAAAAAATAGTAAAGGAAAATATTTATAAGTATTCTAAGATATTAGGAAAAAGTCCTAAGAAAGTTAGAATAAGAGATTTGAAATACGCTTGGGGAAGTTGTTCAAGTAATCAAAATATATCTATAAACCTAAAACTTGCGAACAAAGATGAAAAGGCAATTGAATATGTGGTTTTACATGAGATGTGTCATTTAATACACATGAATCATTCTAAAAGTTTTTGGAATCTAGTAGAAAAAAATATGCCTAAATACAAAGAATATAAAAAATTACTTGCTTAAGGACTTAAGTTCGTTTATAATAAAAGAAACTTTTAAATTTGGGAGAATTGTAATGTGGAAAAGAAAAGACCTAAAAAATAAGGCAAGAAAGGTTGTAAAAAAGAATTATTGGACGGCAATAGTTGTGTGTTTCTTATTAGCTTTATTTACAAGTGAATTTGGTACTTCAATTGTAGGAATATGGCAAGGTGAAGATACTATTGACCCTAATTATGTTGTTAAACAAGAAAATATAGTAGAGAACAATGAGAAAGCTGAAGAAAAACTAGATGAAATAGAAAAGCAAGAAGAAAAAATAGAAGAGAAAAAATCTTTACTAGGAGAAGTTGAACTTAGAATATTAAGGCTAATAGAGTTAAACGTAAATAACTTAATAAAATCAGAGAAATATATTTTTAGAGTTTGGGATGCAATAGAACTATTTGGAATAAGTGAAACAGGGTTAGGTGTAGGGGTTATTCTAATTGCACTTATTGCAGTAGCATATATAGTTTTAATTGCAGAACCTTTAAGAGTAGCAGGAAAAAAATATTTCTTAGAAGCAAGAGAAGAAGAAAATGCTAAAATGGGAGTAATGAAAGAAATATTTAGAAAGGGCAATTGGAAAAATGTTACTATAACTATGCTCATAAAAAATATTTATAATTTATTATGGTTTTTAACAATTATAGGCGGAATTATAAAAATGTACGAATATAAAATGATTCCATATATATTAGCAGATAATCCAAATGTGGAAAGAAAAGAAGCATTTCGACTTTCAAAAGAAATGATGAAACATAATAAGTGGAGAACTTTTATATTAGATTTGACATTCATTTTATGGAATATATTATCTTTGGCAACTTTTGGATTCTTAAATATTTTATATGTAAATCCATATCAAGCAGCAACTTCAGCAGAGTTATATGTTACTTTAAGAAATAAAAACATAGAAGAAGTAGAAGATAATAAAAAAATTAATAAAGAATAAAAGAAAGTAGTAGTAATGTAGAAATTACTACTATTTTTGATTAATAGATTTTTCTCGAATAATAAATATAAAAAAGAATAAATTTGTAATTAATTATATTGTAACATTTTTTCTATGCAAAAACCCTCGAAACTTGTAGAAACTTGCGATGAAAAGTTCTTGCAAACTGGCTTTTTTAATAGTATTATAAAAAGGTGCGATACAAAAGAGGAGGGATGAATTTGAATATTTTTTTCGGAGGTACTTTTATAAAAAAAGAAGAGCTTCAAGAAGCGGGAATCGAATATCCAATAAAATTAGAATATTACAAAATAATTAATGAAGATGAATTTATAAAAAATAGTAATGCAAAATATGGAATTAAAGTAGTTAAAACAGAATATTTAGATAATGATGCAAATATAGAAGACGAAACAATAAAACACTTATCAAATAGTGAACAAAGAATTGATGAAATATTAAATATTTTAAAACAAAATGAGGTAACACCTATTGCTACAAAAGATGTTATTTCAGATATATCAAAAAATGATTTTTATTTATAACAAAACAAAAATTCTAATAAAAAGCTTGCAAAATGCTAAAAATTAAGCTAAAATAACTTATGACAAAAAATAGGTAAAAAAAGGTAAAATAATAAGGAGGCATATATGGCTGATAAATTAATAATAGTAGAATCACCAGCTAAAGCCAATACGATAAAAAAGTTTCTAGGAGGCAGCACAAAGGTAGTAGCATCAATGGGACATGTAAGAGACTTACCAAAATCAAAATTAGGTGTTGATATTGAACATGATTTTGAACCGGAATATATAAATATTAGAGGAAAAGGAGATTTAATAAAATCTTTAAAGAAAGATGCAAAAAGTGCAAAGAAAATTTATCTTGCAACTGACCCTGACCGTGAAGGAGAAGCAATAGCTTGGCATTTAGCAACGATATTAAATGAAGATAAAGACAAAATAGTAAGAGTAACTTTTAATGAAATAACAAAAGGTGCAGTAAAAAAAGCAATTAAGGAACCAAGAAGTATAGATATAAATTTAGTAGATGCACAACAAGCAAGACGTGTACTAGATAGAATTGTTGGTTATAAAATAAGTCCTCTTTTGTGGAAAAAAGTAAGAAGAGGATTATCAGCGGGACGTGTACAGTCAGTTGCCGTTAAGCTAATAGTAGATAGAGAAGAAGAAATAGAAAAATTCATACCTGAAGAATATTGGAATATATTTGTTGACTTAGAAGATGGAAATTCTAAGAAACAATTTGAAGCAAAATTTTATGGAAAAGATGGTAAAAAACAAGAAATACATAATAAAGAAGAAGCAGATGAAATCTTAAAAAATATAGATAAAGCAAAATATGTTGTACAAGAAGTAAAGAAAGGCGAAAAGAAAAGAAATGCAGCACCACCTTTTACAACAAGTACTATGCAACAAGAGGCATCTAGAAAATTAGGATTTACTTTAAAGAAGACAATGTCAATTGCTCAAATGTTGTATGAAGGAATAAAAATAGATACTAGAGGAACAGTTGGTTTGATTACTTATATGAGAACAGACTCAACAAGAATTTCAGAAGAAGCAAGAAAAGCGGCTAAAGAACATATAGTGTCTACTTATGGAGAAGAATACTATGAAAATAGATATTATAAGACAAGTAAAGATTCCCAAGATGCACATGAGGCAATAAGACCAACATATGCAGAATTAGAGCCAGATAGTATAAAAGATTCATTAACAAATGATCAATATAAATTATACAAATTGATTTATAATAGATTTATGGCAAGCCAAATGGCATCTGCTATATATAATACTATGTCAGTTACTATAGATGCAAATAGTTATACATTTAAAGCTAATGGACAAAGCTTAAAATTTAAAGGTTTTATGACGTTATATGTTGAGAGTGAAGAGTCTAAAGAAGAAGAGAAGGGAATGCTTCCTGACTTAGAGGAAAATCAAGAAGTAAAGAAGATTAAGATTAATCCAAAACAAAGCTTTACAGAACCACCCCCAAGATATACGGAGGCAAGTTTAGTAAAAGCTCTAGAAGAAAAAGGAATAGGTAGGCCAAGTACTTATTCACCAACAATAACAACTATTTTAGAAAGACATTACATTGAAAAGGAACAAAGACAATTAATTCCAACTGAATTAGGAAAAGTGGTTAATAAATTATTGACAGAGAATTTTACAGATATAATTAATGTCGAATTTACAGCGAAAATAGAAAATGAGTTCGATGAGATCGCAGAAGGTAAAGAACCATGGAAGAAGATGATAAGAGAGTTCTATGGGCCATTTAAAAAGGAATTAGACAAGGTGGAAAAGAACTTAGAACATGTTGAAATAGAAGAAGAGGTGTCAGATATTCCTTGTGAGAAATGTGGTAGAATGATGGTTTATAAATATGGTAGATATGGTAAGTTCTTAGCTTGCCCTGGATATCCAGAATGTAAAAATACTAAACCAATTATAGAATATGCTGATGTTCCATGTCCTAAATGTGGCGGAAAAGTTCAAATAAGAAAAACTAAAAGAAAAAGAAATTATTATATTTGTGAAAATAATCCAAAAAGTTGTGATTATATTTCTTGGAACAAACCTAAACCAGGAGAAAAATGGGATGCTAAAGAAGCAGAGAGTATAAAAAAAGAAACTAAAAATACACCATAACACTTGACAATATGGTGTATTTTTGGTATCATTTTAAGAGTCTTCGCATAATATATAAAGACTAGAGAAAATGCAGGTATAGTTTAATGGTAAAATAAAACCTTGCCAAGGTTTAGTTGCGGGTTCAATTCCCACTACCTGCTCCATATGGCGAGTTAGCCAAGCGGTAAGGCACGAGTCTGCAAAACTCTGATGATCGGTTCGACTCCGATACTCGCCTCCATAGAAAAAATCTTGTAACTATTCAAAATAATAAGTTACAAGATTTTTTATTTCCACAAAAAGATATCTATAAATAAAATTTTACATGTTCGACTGTTTTTTTATTAAAAAATGTTATATAGTGAAAAACATAGAAAAAGAGAATAAGCAGATGTGGTTGTTTTATTTCCTGCATTTATTATACTTAGGTTTTGAGTAAAAGTCAAATGATTCGATAATAAAATCAAGGTTGTTTAATTAAATAAATTAATATTTATAATAAGGTGGTTCCTTCTAAGTATTTGATAAAAACTGAAAAATATGGTAAAATAAAGAGTGAAGCAATTTGCTATTAGCAGCAGATCCGGAAAACGCGAAAGGAGCGCACTATGATTATCCGGAAAAGTATTGTGGCGTCAGAAGACGATGATCGCTATTCCAAGAAGTTCGTGAATCCAGTAATTCCTGATGGGTATCGGCATGTGACCGGAACTGATTGGGAGACTGGTTTCCAGATTGAAAGGATTAAAGACGGAAGTTTGCTTGAGTTCGTGCCTGTTGGTTGCTTGAAGAGTAATGGTACTCTGGATGGAACAAACTTCAATGAGAAGTTTGGAAGAAGGAGATTCTATCCGGACGATTCAGATGAACTTGGTGAAGAGCCAATACATGGAACGATGAACCTTCTTTGGAACCAACTCCAAAGTGTCAGAGAATATGGAGGCTTCTATGTAAGCTGTGCGATTTCAAGGTCTAAGGACTTGAAGCCGATTTCCATTCCTGGTAAACAGCCTTGGACAATGGTTGATTTTGACCATGCAATGTACTTGGCAAGAAGCTTTGAGCCCAAGAAGGACTTTAGCAGTCATCTTCTTTTTGGTGCAGAGTATGACTCTATTCTTGAATGGCTCATTGAGTCAGAAAAGATGACCTCTCAAGAGGTTACAGAGCAATGTGATTGCATAAGCTATGGAAATATCTATGATGGGAACATCATGGGTTTCGGGACTATAGCTGAGTGGACGCAGGAAAAGGCTATAAAAGGAACAATAGCAAAGCCTGCAGTTCGAGGAACTACGCTAAAGATGGATGGCACTAAGAATCCTATGGCGTGGAGACAAGAAACTCAGAAGTACATAAAGAGACCTTATATAGGTTTCAGAGTAGCCCTCTTCATTCCAATAGTTTGATGCCACAAACTAAGACCCTGGTGTACCAGGGTCTTAGTTATTTTAATT
>CALXXB010000039.1 GCA_944392525.1 uncultured Clostridia bacterium
CAGGAGTAGGCTTTAGTAATACATATAGACGTGCTACATATAATTTTTCATTTGACATGTATAAAGAAAGAGATAAAATTGCTGCTAAAAGTACGACTTTAGATGGATTGGTAAATGGAGGACACTATAACGAACTATTGGCATTGGCAAATATATTATACTTAGCTGAAGATGAAACAGAGGATTTAGAGGCTTATCTAAATAAAGCGGGGATATATGCACAGTATTGGGATTCTGTGTTAACCGTTGATGAAGTAAAAGCAGTTCAACAAGCCACTATTTGGTATTTTACAAATTATGGTGAAGAGAATGGAAAATATGATAAAACAGATGATACAGTTTGGTTAAATTATACACTGGATGGCAATACATATACAAGCTTGGGAGATTATCAACTTAGACCAAATCAAATAGGATATCAAAGACAAAAGCAAGCAGAACAATTGTATAATTATTTAATAAATACAGCAAAAGCAAATAGTGATAATTATTCAGACCCTAATAAGAACTACAATACAAAATTGACATTATACACAGCACAAGGAACTAATGGTGAAGAACAACCACTTATAGAAATAGAGAAAGAGAAACAATTTGACTTGTCACTTAGAAAATATATAACAAAAGTAAATGGAATGAATGTATCAGTTCCAAGAGTTCCTAAAATAGATGTAACAAGTTTAAAAAATGGTTCAGATACAACAGCAACATATAAACATAAGAAAGATCCAGTTTTAGTAGAAAATGGTAATGTTGTAACATATAACATTCAGGTATATAACGAAGGTGATGTAGACGGATATGTAAATAAAATAGTTGACCAATTACCAACAGGTTTAAAATTTTCTAGATTAATAACTAGTGGGTATACAGCAAGTTATGATTCATCAAATAATGTAGTGACAATTACAAGAGATGAAAGTAATAAGGATAGATTAGTAGCTTTTGATGGGAGTAATTTAGATTCTACAACTTTAGAACTTGAATGTATTGTAGATACAACTGAAGGAGATAAAGTTTTAACAAATGTTGCATGGATAGCAGAAGAAGAGACTATAGACGGAAATATTATAACAAGTGAAGTAGGTGATGATAGAGATTCAGAGCCTGATACAAAACCAGATGTTAATAAAGATAGTATGGAAGATTATAAAGGTAATGCTTCAAATCAATCAGATTTAACAAATACGAATTATTTCTATAAAGGACAGCAAGATGATGACGATTTCGAAAAATTAATTACTAAGAAAATAGAAGGAAGCTATAATTTACAAATAGTAAAGGTCGATAAAGATAATACACAAACTAAACTACAAGGAGCAGATTTCAAGGTAACATTGCCAGATAGTAGTATAGTAACAAAAACAACAGATAGTAATGGTGTAATAGATTTAGGAAAGATAGATATAACAGAGACGGGAACTGATACAATAAAAGTAGAAGAACTAAATGCACCAAATGGATATAATAAATTATTTAATAGTTTTGAACTAGATGTAACAAAAGAGCAACAGAATGGAGCATATGTGGTAACAAACGTTGATTTTAAAAATAGTCAAGGAAGCGGACTAGGTACAGGTACAGGGAAGATACAAGTAAATAATCAAAATGGAATGATTACAATAACAGTACCAAATGAAAAAATAGAAGGAAGCTATGATTTACAAATAGTAAAAGTAGATAAAGATAATGAACAAACCAAATTACAAGGGGCAGAGTTTAAGGTAACAATGCCAGATGGTAGTATGGTAACAAAAACAACAAATGAAAATGGTCTAATAGATTTAGATGCAGTAGAAATAACAGAGACAGGAACTGATATAATAAAAGTTGAAGAGTTAAATGCACCAAGCGGATATAATAAGTTGTTTAATAACTTTGAGTTAGATGTAACGAAGCAAGAGCAAAACGGAGTATATGTAGTAACAAATGTGGATTTAAAAAATTGCCAAGGAAGTGGACTAGGTACAGGACAAATTCAAGTAAATAATCAAAATGGAATGATTACAATAACAATACCAAACGAAAAGGTAAAAGGAAGCTATGATTTACAGGTAGTAAAAATAGATCAAGAAAATAGTGAAAAATTACAAGGTGCAGAATTTAAAGTAACAATGCCAGATGGAAGTGTAGTAACAAAAACGACAGATGAAAATGGTGTAATAGATTTAGATGAAGTAGGAATAACAGGAGCAGGAACAGATACAATAAAAGTAGAAGAAATAAAAGCACCAAATGGATATAATAAATTATTTAATAGTTTTGAGTTAGATGTAACTAAAGGACAACAAAATGGAGTATATGTAGTAACAGATATTGATTTGAAAAATACTGAAGGAAGTGGACTAGGAGCAGGAAAAATTCAAGCAAGTTATCAAGAAAATTTAGTTACATTGACAGTTCCCAATATAAAGAAAGAAGGAAAATATGATTTACAAATAGTAAAAGTAGATAAAGCTGACACAGAAACTAAACTACAAGGTGCAGAATTTAAAGTAACAATGCCAGATGGAAGTATAGTAACAAAAACGACAGATGAAAATGGTGTAATAGATTTAGATGAAGTAGGAATAACAGGAGCAGGAACAGATACAATAAAAGTAGAAGAGATAAAAGCACCAAGTGGATATAATAAATTATTTAATAGTTTTGAGTTAGATGTAACAAAGGAAGAACAAAACGGAGCATATGTAGTAACAAAAGTAGACTTGAAAAATACTCAAGGAAGCGGTTTAGATCAAGGAGAAGTAAAAGTAAGTTATCAGGATGGAATGATTACAATAACAGTACCAAATGAAAAAATAGAAGGAAGCTATGATTTACAGATAGTAAAAATAGATCAAGAAAACCGTGAAAAGTTACAAGGAGCAGAATTTAAAATAACATTACCGGATGGAAGAGATATAACAGAAACAACAGGTGAAGATGGAACTTTAACAATAGAAGGAATAGAAATAACAGAAGCGGGAATAGATACAATAAAAGTAGAAGAGATAAACGCACCAAGTGGATATAATAAATTATTTAATAGTTTTGAGTTAGATGTAACAAAGGAAGAACAAAGTGGAGCATATGTAGTAACAAAAGTAGACTTGAAAAATGCTAAAGGAAGCGGTTCGGGTCAAGGAAAATTAAAAGTAAGTTATCAGGATGGAATGATTACTATAACAGTACCAAATGAAAAAACAGAAGGCAATTATGATTTACAAATAGTAAAAGTAGATAAAGATGATAGTGCAAGATTACAAGGTGCAGAGTTTAAAGTAACAATGCCGGATGGAAGTATAGTAACAAAAACGACAGATGAAAACGGTATAATAGATTTAGACTCAGTAGAGATAACAGAAATAGGAATAGATACTATAAAAGTAGAAGAACTTAATGCACCAAGCGGATATAATAAACTATTTAATGGCTTTGAGTTAGATATAACAAAAGGAGGTCAAAACGGCGCATATATAGTAACAAAAGTAGATTTAAAAAATGCTCAAGGAAGTGGACGAGGAGAAGTCCAAGTAAGTAATCAAGGCGGAATGATTACTATAACAGTTCCAAATGAAAAGAAAGAGTTTGACTTGTCTTTAAGAAAGTTTATTATAGCAGTAAGTAGTGATGAAAATATAGAAGATGGAGAATATTTAAAAAATGGAGATGGCTCATATACAAGAGAACCTGTAGTAGACACATCATTATTAAATACTTTAGATAGTACTGGAAATAATATAACAACAGCAATATATAATCATACAAAAGAACCAGTAACAGTAAGAAGAAATGATTATGTTGTGTATATGTTAAGAGTATACAATGAAGGTGAAATAGATGGATATGCTTCAGAGGTAAAAGATCACTTATCACCATATTTAGAATTTGTAGATAATGAATTTAATAAAGGATATGGCTGGTCTATATCAGAAGATGGAAGAACAGTAACAACGAGATACTTAGAAAATAGTCTAATAAAAGCAGCAGAAGAAGGAGAAAATGGATATACATTATCATATGTAGATGTACCAATAATGTGTAAAGTAACAGATAGTGCAATATCAGGAGAAAATATAACAAATATAGCCGATATAACAGAGTATCAAGATAAGGATAAAAATCCAGCAGATGATAGAGACTCAGAAGAAGATAATATAGAGTTACAAGAAGATGAGGAATTACCAGGCTATAAAGATGATGAAAAAGGTGAATATATACCAGGACAAGAAGACGATGATGATTTTGAAAAAGTTATAGTAGAAGAAGATGAATATTTCGATTTAAGTTTAAGAAAATTTATAGTAGCAGTAAGTAGTGACGAAAATATAGAAGATGGAGAATATTTAAGAAACGAAGATGGCTCATATACAAGAGAACCAGTAGTAGATACATCATTATTGAATACAATCTCTACTAATGGAAGTAAGATAACAACAGCAATATATAATCATACAAAAGAACCAGTAATAGTAAGAAGAAATGATTATGTTGTGTATATGTTAAGAGTATACAATGAAGGTGAAATAGATGGATATGCTTCAGAGGTAAAAGATCACTTATCACCATATTTAGAATTTGTAGATAATGAATTTAATAAAGGATATGGCTGGTCTATATCAGAAGATGGAAGAACAGTAACAACGAGATACTTAGAAAATAGTCTAATAAAAGCAGCAGAAGAAGGAGAAAATGGATATACATTATCATATGTAGATGTACCAATAATGTGTAAAGTAACAGATAGTGCAATATCAGGAGAAAATATAACAAATATAGCCGATATAACAGAATATCAAGATGAAGATAGAAATCCAGCAGATGATAGAGATTCAGAAGAAGATAATGTAGAGCTCCCAGAAGATGAAGAGTTACCAGGATATAAGGATGAAGAATCGGGAGATTACATACCAGGACAAGAAGATGATGATGACTTTGAAAAAGTTATAGTAGAAGAAGAACATTTTGATTTAGCCTTAAGAAAATTTATAACTAAAGTAGATGATAAAGATATTACAAGTAGAATACCAGAAGTAAATTATGATGAAGATACAGAAGAGATATCTTATAACCATACAAAAGAACCTGTTCTAGTAGTGACAGATAATATTGTAACTTATACAATAAGGATTTACAATGAGGGAGATATAAATGGATATGCAAATGTAATCTCAGATGATATTCCAGATGGATTAGAGTTCTTACCAGATAATGAAACTAACATTAATTATAGATGGGTAATGTATGATGAAGAAGGAAATATAACAGAAAATGTAGAAGAAGCGGTAAGCATTAGAACAGATTATTTATCTAAAGAACAAGAAGAAAATCTAAGAGATAATTTACTATTAGCATTTAATCCTGATGAACCAATTAGTGAAACAAATCCATCATATAAAGATGTACAAGTAGCATTTAAAGTAGTAGAACCAAATGATTCCGATAGAGTATTAGTAAATTCAGCACAAATATCAGATGACAGTGATGAAGACGGAAATGAAGTTGAAGATGAAGATTCAATACCCGATGAGTGGAATGATGGGGAAGATGACCAAGATAAAGAGTATGTCAAATTAGTATATTTTGATTTGAGCTTAAGAAAATGGGTAACACAAGCAATAGTAATAGATAAAGATGGAAATCAAGCTATAACAGAGACAGGACATCAGCCGTATGATGAGCCAGAACAAATCGTAAAAGTAGATTTATATAGAAAGAGCATATATGATTTAACAGTAAAATTTAGATATAAAATTCGTGTAACAAACGAAGGTGAAATTGCAGGATATGCAAAAGAAATAACAGACTATGTACCAGAAGGATTAAGATTCTTACCAGAAGATAATCCAGAATGGACAGATGAAGGAAACAATGTAATTTCAACAAGATTATTAGAAAATACATTATTACAACCAGGGGAGTATGCAGAAGTAGAAGTAGTATTAACATGGATAAATGATGAAAATAATATGGGGTTAAAAGAAAATACAGCAGAAATATCAGAAGACTATAATGAGTATGGAGCGCCAGATAGAGACTCAACTCCAGACAATAAAGTGGATGGTGAAGATGATATAGATGATGCACCAGTATTGCTATCAGTATCAACGGGTCAAGTAAGAATCTACTTTACACTAGGATTTGTTATATTAATTACAATTGCGAGTGGAGTAGTATTAATCAAAAGATTTGTACTATAATTAATAAAAAGGGATAACTTTAGTAGTTATCTCTTTTTTTCTGTGATATAATTATATGGACATAAATAGAAAGGTGATTTATATGATATTTTGTTCAGGAATACATGGAGTTGGAAAAGATTATTTTTTGAAAAAAATAGAGGAGGCAACAGGCGTAAAATCATATTCAGCAAGTACATTGATAGAAGAATATGGTAGAGTTCAGTTCGATTCTAATAAAAGAACAAAGGATATTAGTGGGAATCAAGATTACTTAATAGAAGCAATAAGAAGTGGAAATTTACCAAAAGAGTATATATTAAATGGACATTTTTGTTTATTAAATAGTAGAGGAGAACCTGAAAGAATTCCAATAGAGACATTTTATGAGTTGAAACCTAATAGAATAATAATTTTGAAAGAAAAGCCA
The DNA here is from genome assembly GCA_944392525.1 of uncultured Clostridia bacterium. The sequence continues at coordinate 6,592 of CALXXB010000039.1, forward strand.
GAAATAATAGTTGGAAGAAGAATGATAAGAGATAGGCAAGAAGTTTCTGTTGAAGATACAAAAAGATTTCAAGAAGAAGAAATTGCTTATGGTAAAGAAGTTGCTAAAAAATTAGAAGTACCTATAGGTGTTTTTGATGCTACAAAAGAAACAGGAAAGGCAGCTAGATTTATTTCTCGAGGGATAGATGAAAATAGAAATTACTTAATAAGAGGTGCTAAATAAAATAATAAGTTATTTGCTTGTATAGGTTGATAAATTAATAAATTTGTTGTAAAATATTAAATGTTAGAAAGGAAGTAAATAAATGGACAGAGATTTGGAAAAGCTAGTAAAAGAAGTCGAAGAAGAAATAAAACCACAATTTCAAGAATTAGATAGAATTTGTGAAATTAATAGCAAAAAAGTATTAGATGCTTTCCAAGAATGTGATTTACAAGAAAGTCATTTATCATCATCTACAGGATATGGAATAGATGAACCAGGAAGAAATAAAATAGAAGAAATATATGCAAAAATATTTAAAGCAGAAGATGCGTTAGTAAGGACTCAATTAATTTCAGGAACACATGCTTTAACAGTTACACTTTTTGGTTTGTTAAGACCAGGAGATACAATGCTTAGTATAACAGGAGCTCCTTATGATACACTTCAAACTGTAATTGGAATTGGAAATGACGCAAGTAATAGTTCTCTAAAAGCATTTAATGTAAATTATGAACAAATTGAATTAGTAGATAATGACTTTGATTTAGAAGCAATAAAGGAACGATTAGCTAAAAAAGATATAAAATTAGTTGAAATACAAAAATCTAGAGGATATTCAACAAGAGAAAGTCTTACTATAGAAAAGATAGAAAGAGCAATTAAGCTAATTAGAGAAGTAAATAAAGATGTAATAATTATGGTGGATAATTGCTATGGAGAATTCGTAGAAGAAAAAGAGCCAATAGAAATAGGTGCGGATATTGCAGTTGGATCTTTAATGAAAAACTTAGGTGCTGGAATTGCCACTTCAGGAGCATATATAGTTGGAAGAAAAGATTTAATAGAACTATGTGCTGAAAGACTAACTTCACCAGGAATTGGTAAAGAAATAGGACCTTCATTAAATCAAAATCCACTATTATTAAAAGGATTGTTTTTTGCACCATCAGTAGTAAGAAGTAGTGTAAAAACAGCAATTTTTGCAAGTAGAATGTTAGAAAAATTAGGCTATGAAGTAGAACCAAAATATAATGATAAAAGAGGGGATATTGTTCAGACTTTAAGTTTAGGAACAGAAGAAAACCTAGTTAAGTTCTGTCAAGGGATACAAAAAGGTTCACCAATTGATTCTAATGTTTTACCATATCCAGGAGATATGGGAGGATATGAAGATAAAGTAATTATGGCAGCAGGGACATTTACACAAGGCTCTACAATTGAACTTAGTTGTGATGGCCCTATAAGAGAGCCTTATATTGCATATATGCAAGGAGGTCTTACATATGAATATGGTAAGCTTGGAATATTAAAAGCTATCGAATTTATGCAAAAGTAAAAAGGAAAGGGAGAGAAAAATGGTTGTTGTAGTAGTATTATTAGTTTTAATTGTTTTAATAACTTTGTTATTGATATTTGGAGGAAGAGAGCAAAGATTAGAAAATAAGAGAGCAGAGAAAGAAAGAAGAGAAGCTGAAAAGAGAGCAAAGAAAGAAATAAAAGATAAAAGAGACAATATGATGAAAACAAGACAAGAATATAAGGATTTATTTAAAGAGATTCAAAAAGATCCAAATTCAGAAGTCGAAGAAGATGATGAAAATGAAGAAGACGAAGATTATGCGGATGAATATTATGATGACGAAGATGATAATAGTAATGATTATGGAAGTATAATTAGTGCACAAATACCAGAGCAAGAAGAGAAAAATGAAGAAGAATCATCATCTGATTTGGAAAATAATATGCTTCCTTTAGATGAATTAGAGCCTGAAGAAGATACAGATGATGAAGAGGAAGATAACGAAGACGAGGATGAGGATATATATTCTGAAAAAGAAGTTCAAGAAGAATATAATAATGATGATGAATATGAAGAAGATGAAGATGAAGACGAATATGAAGACAATGAAGAAGAACAAGCCGATGAAATAGTAAATAAAAATGATGATGGAAATATAGGTGTTGAATGGTTTATTCCAGGAATGGGAGAAGACAAAAAGGAAGAAAAGAAAGAGGAGAAAAAAGAAAAGAAAGTAGAAAAAACAAAAAAGGTTAAAGAAGAAACAGTAGAATCATCATCAATTAATGATGAATTGGATAGATATATAAAAGAAGCAAAAGCTAATGATATAGGATATTTAAATGGTGATGATCCAGAAGAAGATGATGAGAAAGAAGAAGAGACAGAAGAAAAGCCTGTAAAGAAAACAACTAGAAAAACAACAACTAAAAAGGCGTCTACAACAAAGGCAGGAGCTAAAAAGACAACTACAAAGAAAACTACAACAACATCAAAAACAGGAACAAAGAAGGCATCTACAGGTACTAAGAAGACAACAACTAAAAAGAGTACTACTAAAAGTACAGCTAAAAAGACGGCTGACAAAACTGAAGAAAAACCAAAGACAACAAGAAAAACAACAACTAGAAAGACAACTACAAAAAAGACAACAAAGAAAGAGGATTAATATTAGAAAGGTAATATAATGAAAGTAGTAGTAATTGGTGGAGGACCAGCAGGAATGATGGCTGCAATAACAGCTAGCAAGAAAGGTAATCACGTAATTTTAATTGAAAAAATGAAATCATTAGGTAGAAAACTATTGATAACAGGAAAAGGAAGATGTAATATAACATCTTCTTTGCCTATAGAGGACTTTATTAAAAATACACCGGGAAATGGAAAGTTTTTATATAGTTGTTATCAAAGTTTTACAAATAAAGATATAATAAAATTCTTAAAAGAAGAAGGTTTAGAAGTAAAGGAAGAAAGAGGAAATCGTGTTTTCCCTATTACTGACCATTCACAAGATGTATTAGAGTGTTTTATAAAAAAATTAAAGAAAAGCAACGTAGAGATACATTATAATGAAAAAGTAGAAGAAATTTTATATAAAGAAAAAGAAGGAGAAAAAATAGTTAAAGGGATAAAGACAAATAAAGAAGTTATAGAAGCTGATAAAGTTATTTTAGCAACAGGAGGAAAAAGTTATCCATTAACTGGTTCAACAGGAGATGGATATGATTTAGCTAAGAAATTAGGACATACTATTAAAGATATAAAACCATCACTTGTACCACTAGAAATATATGAAAAAGATGTATGTAAAGAATTACAAGGACTAAGTTTAAAAAATGTTTCAATAAAAATATTAGATTCTGAAAAAAACAAACATATATATGAAGACTTTGGAGAGATGCTATTTACACATTTTGGAGTATCAGGACCAATAATTCTTTCAAGTTCAGCACATTTAGTTAGGTATAAGAACATAGAGGAAAAATATAAGAATAGAAGCATAAAATTAGTAATTGATTTTAAACCTGCACTTTCAGAGCAGAAACTTGAAGCTAGAATACTTAGAGATTTTGATGAGTTAAAGAATAAACAATATAAAAATAGTTTAGATAAGTTATTACCACAAAAATTGATACCAGTTATTGTCAAAGAAAGTAAAATAGATGCCACTAAAAAGGTAAATGAAATAACAAAAGAAGAAAGAAGAAATTTAGTGCATTTGTTAAAGAACTTTACTTTAGAGATAAAAGCTTTTAGACCTATTGAAGAGGCAATTATTACAAGTGGAGGAATAAATATCAAAGAGATAAATCCTAAAACTATGGAATCTAAGATTGTTAAAAATTTGTATTTTGCAGGAGAGATAATAGATGTAGATAGCTATACAGGTGGATTTAATTTGCAGATTGCATATTCAACAGGATATGTTGCAGGGTTGTCTTAAAAAAGACAATCCTTTTATTTTTAAGGAGGAAAAATGGACGAATTTATAACTATAGAAAATGATGTTACTTCTGAGTTTACAGAGAAAAAATCTAAGTTTATAGGGAATTTGTTTTATGTTGAAAGTAGTGAAGAAGCTGAAGAAGTAATAAAGAAAACAAAGAAAAAATATTTTGATGCTAAACATAATTGTATTGCATATAGAGTAGTAGAAGATGGTCAAATAATGGAAAGATTTAGCGATGATGGAGAACCATCAGGGACAGCAGGGGCTCCAATGTTAAATATTTTACAAAAAAATAATTTGGTGAATGTTTTAATAGTAGTAACTAGGTATTTTGGAGGAATATTACTTGGAACAGGAGGATTAGTTAGAGCATATCAAAATAGTTTACTACTTTCTATTGAGAAGAGTAATAAGGTAACTAAGTGTCTTGGAGAATATTTAGAAGTAACTTTGGATTATAGCGATTTTGATAGTTTTAAATATTATTGTAAAAATAATAAGATAAATATAATAGAAACAAGTTATCAAGAGAATATTATTTGTAAAATAGAGTTAGAAGAAGATAGAAAAACAAAACTAATGGATGATTTTGAAACAAAAAAGATAAATTTAACTAATATAAAAGAATTATATAAAAAATACATAACGAAAAGTATATAAAAATGACACTTTTGTAAAATAATGGAAAAAATTTCCAGAAACATCTTGAAAGTAAATTCCTAAAGTAATATAATCAAATTGTAAATATTTTACAGTAATTATTTTAGGAGGGAAAGTATGAAGGAAAAGATTTCTGTTTTAATAGCAGATGACAATCAAGAGTTTAGTCATACATTATCAAATTACATAAATTCTCAAGACGATATGGAGATAATCGGGATGGCAAAGGATGGAAATGAAGCAGTAGAGATGATAGCAAATATAGAGCCAGATGTTGTTTTATTAGATGTAATAATGCCACATTTAGATGGTTTAGGTGTTTTAGAAAGAGTCAATTCAATGAGTGGAAATAAAAAACCAATTTGTATTATGTTATCAGCTGTAGGTCAAGACAAAATAACACAAAAAGCAATTATGTTAGGAGCTGAATATTATGTAGTAAAGCCATTTGATATTGAGCTTTTAATAAAAAGAATTAGAGAGATTAAATTCTTCAAACCAAATCAGGGAAATAATAATTTTATTACAAGTGATAAGAAACAACCTTATATTGATATTACTAACAAGGATGGTAATAAAGAAGATAATTTAGAAGCTCTAGTTACCAACATTATTCATGAAGTTGGTGTTCCAGCACATATTAAGGGCTATCAATATTTAAGAGAAGCTATAATGATGGTTGTAAATGATATTGATGTTATAAATCAAATAACAAAAAGTTTATATCCTAAAATTGCTTATAAATTTAATACAACACCAAGTCGCGTTGAACGTGCGATAAGACATGCAATTGAAGTAGCATGGGGAAGAGGAGATCAAAAAACAGTTGAAAATATATTTGG
>CALXXB010000040.1 GCA_944392525.1 uncultured Clostridia bacterium
CAAGGAGCAGAAGTTATTTGTACTTGTGCAGAAGAAAATTTAGAAAAAGTAAATAAATTATTAGAAGAATTACCAGGAGCAAAAGCTTATGCTTTAGGAGATGTAAGCTATGACGAAAATATTGAAAAATGTTTAGATGAAATAAAGAAAAATCATGGTAAAGTAGATGGAGTTTTACATGCAATAGCACATGCTAACTCAGAAGATTTAAGAAATGATTTCATTTTAACTTCAAGAGATGGATTTGCTCATGCAAATGATGTAAGTGCATATTCATTAGTAGCAATAGTTAGAATGTTAAAAGAAAAAGATATGTTAAATGAAGGAGCAAGTATTGTAGCTTATACATATTATGGTTCTGAAAAAGCAATAGAAGGATATAATGTAATGGGTGTTGCAAAAGCAGCATTAGAAGCAAGCATTAGATATTTAGCAAGAGATTTAGGAAAAGATGGTATGAGAATAAATGGAATTTCAGCAGGACCAATTAAAACATTATCAGCAAAAGGAATCAAAGATTTCAATTCTATATTAGATGTAGTAGAAGAAAGAGCTCCATTACATCAAAATGTAACACCATCACAAGTAGGTGATGCAACAGCATTCTTATTTAGTAATTTATCAAGTGCTATCACAGGAGAAATTATTCATGTAGATAATGGATTCTCAACAGTAGGTGTGTAATAATTAATTAAACGACTTGTAAAAGAAAGTATCAAATTTATAACTAATTTAAGTTATATGTTTGGTACTTTTTTAATTTTTTAGAAATAAAAGGCAAAAAAGACTTTAAAAAAATGTAAAAATGGTATACAATAGTATAAAATGATTTTAGGAGAGGTATATGAATAAAAAGTGGCAAATATATGAAACAGATGAAGAAAAGATAGAAGAATTAAAAGAAAAATACAAATTAAATGATTTGCTTGCTACAATATTAGTAAATAGAGGAATAACTAGTGAAGAAAAAATAAGACAGTTTTTAGAGCCAACAAGACAAGATTTTTATGATCCATATTTAATGAAAGATATGGAAATTGCAGTCGAAAGAATTGTAAAAGCGATTGAAAATCAAGAAAAAGTTATAATCTATGGCGATTATGATGTAGACGGAATAACAAGTACAACGGTTTTGAAAAAATTCTTAAAAGATTTAGGTCTAGAAGTTTCTTATTATATCCCAAACAGATTAAACGAAGGATATGGTTTAAATAATACAGCGATAGAAAAAATAGTAAATGAAGGGTATTCACTAATGATAACAGTAGACTGTGGAATATCAGCTATTGAAGAAATTGATTATGCAAATTCATTAGGATTAGAAACCATAATAACAGACCATCATGAACCAGGTGAAGTTTTACCAAAGGCTTTAGCAGTGGTAGATAATAAAAGAAAAGATAGTACATATCCATTTAGAGATTTAGCGGGAGTAGGAGTAGCATTTAAATTAACACAAGCTTTGGGTATTAAGTTAGGATTAAAAGAAGAAACATATTTGAAGTATCTAGATATAGTGTGTGTAGGTACAATATCAGACATAGTACCATTAGTAGATGAAAATAGAGTAATTACAAAATTAGGATTATTATTAGTAAGACAGACAAAAAACATGGGGTTAAAATCAATAATAAATTCATCAGGATATAACAAGATAGATTCAAATACGATTTCTTTTGGTGTAGCACCTAGAATAAATGCTTGTGGAAGAATGGGAAAAGCAGAAGAAGCTTTAGAATTATTATTATCAACAGATATATATAAAGTAAATGAATTAACGAAAAAACTTAATGAACATAATAGAGAAAGACAAGAAATAGAGAAATCTATATATGAAAGTGCAGTAGAAAAAATAGAAGAAAATCATTTAGATGAAAATAGAACAATAGTAGTAGGAGGAGAAGATTGGCATCATGGTGTAATTGGAATAGTTTCATCTAAAATTACAGATATGTATTTTAAACCAAGTATATTACTTAGTTTTGAGGAAGACGGAACAGGAAAAGGTTCAGGAAGAAGTATACCAGGATTTGATTTACATCAAGCCTTAACTAAATGCCAAGATACGTTAGAAAAATTTGGTGGACATAGTATGGCGGTAGGTGTTACAATAAAAAAGGAAAATCTTGAAAAATTTAGAAAAGAATTTGAAAAAGTAGCAGAAGAAGAAAAGACAGAAGATATTGTTCCAATTTTAAATGTAGATGCTAAAATAGATTTGAATTCTGTAGATAAGAATGTAATAGAAAGTCTAAAAGCATTAGAACCATTTGGAGAAGCAAATAAAATGCCAATATTTGCTTTTAAGAATTTAAGAATAGATTCAATAAGAGCTTTATCAGAAGGAAAGCACTTAAAACTTACACTAAAAGAAGATAATAGAATAATAAATGCAATAGGATTTAATATGGGAGAATTAGCAGAAGAGTATAGAATTGGAGATAAAGTAGATGTAGCAGGAGTATTAGAAATAAATACTTTTAATGGAGTAGATAACTTGCAAATAAATATAAAGGATGTAATGAAATCTATATAAGAAAAGAAAAAAGGGGTGATAAAATTGAAAGAACAACAAAATAAAACAATTCAAGACGTAATAGCTAAAAGAAAAGAGCATTCAAGAAGAGTAGATAGTAAATTAATAATGAAAGCATATAATTATGCAAAAAGTCATCATGGTGACCAATTGAGAAAATCAGGAGAACCTTATATAATACACCCACTTAATGTTGCATATATTTTAGCGGATATAGGATTAGATGATAGTACAATTGCAGCAGCTCTTTTGCATGATGTTGTAGAAGATACAGAAGTAACTGAAAATGATATAACAAAAGAATTTGGACAAGAAATATCAGATATGGTAGCAGGTGTTACAAAACTTGGAAATATTTCTTTTGCATCAGTAGAAGAACAACAAGTAGAAGATTATAGAAAAATGTTCTTAGCAATGGGAAAAGATATAAGAGTTATCTTAATAAAACTAGCAGATAGACTTCATAATATGAGAACATTGAAATATTTAAAAAGAGATAGACAAATAGCAATTAGTAAAGAGACAATGGATTTATATGCACCACTTGCAAATAGACTAGGTTTATATTCTCTAAAATGGGAACTAGAAGACTTAGCATTTAAGTATTTGTATCCAGATGAATATCATGAATTAGTTGAAGGAATTAATAAAAAGAGAGAAGAAAGATTACAGTTTATAGAAAAAATAATGGCAGATATAAGAGTAGCTTTAAAGAAACATAGAATTGATGCAGAAGTAACAGGAAGAGCAAAACATTTATATAGTATTTATAGAAAAATGAAAAGAGACAATAAGACATTAGACCAGATTTATGATTTATTTGCACTAAGAATTTTAGTTAACTCTGTAAAAGATTGTTATGCAGCATTAGGAGTAGTACATGAATTATATAGTCCTATGCCTGGAAGGTTTAAAGATTATATAGCAGTTCCAAAACCTAATATGTATCAATCAATACATACAACATTATTAGGAGAAAACGGAACACCTTTTGAAGTGCAAATACGTACTTGGGAAATGCATCATATAGCAGAATATGGTATCGCTGCACACTGGGCATATAAAGAAGCAAGTTATTTTGGAAAGAAACAATCTGTAAAAGTTACAGATGATAAATTAGCATGGCTTCGTGAGACATTAGAGTGGCAAAAAGATATGCAAGACCCACAAGAGTTCTTAGATACACTAAAAACAGAATTATTTGAAGATGAGGTATATGTATTTACGCCAAAAGGAAAAATTATCGTATTACCTAGAGGAGCAACTCCAATAGATTTTGCATATAGCATACATCAAGAAATTGGAAATAAAATGACAGGATGTAAAATAAACAGTAAAATGATGCCTATTATAACACCTTTAAAAAATGGAGATATAGTAGATATTATAACATCAGATAATTCTAAAGGTCCAAGTAGAGATTGGCTTAAATTTGTAAAAAGTTCAAGTGCTAAGAATAAAATTAAGTCTTGGTTTAAGAAGGCACAAAGAGCAGAGAATATTGAAAAAGGAAAAGACTTAATAGAAAAAGAATTAAAAAGAATAGGATTTTCACATTCTGATTTATTTAAAAATCAATATGTAGAACCTATGATGGAAAAATATCGTTATAAAAACTTAGACGATATGTACTTAGCAGTAGGATTTGGAGCAAACTCAGCAGGAAAGGTAATAGCAAGATTATTACAAGAATATAGAAAAGAACATCAAGAGGAAGAAGTAGAAGAAAAGATAAAAGAGCTTGCTAAAGCAAAACAAAGGAAACCAAAAGCTTCAAGTTCAGGAATTATAGTAAAAGGAATTGATAATTGTTTAGTAAAATTATCAAAATGTTGTAATCCACTTCCAGGTGATGAAATAGTAGGTTATATAACAAAAGGAAGAGGAGTATCTGTACATAGAAAAGATTGTCCTAATATTAAAAGTTTAATCTCTGAAGAGAATAGAATGATAGATGTAGAATGGTATGTAGAAAATAAAGAAAATTACCAAGCAGATATAGAAATTCATTCAAATGATAGATCAGGTTTATTACTAGACATATTAAAAGAAATTGGAACTACAAAAGCAACAATATTAGGAGTAAAAACTAAGACAACCAAGGAAAGACTTGCAATTATAAATATAACATTAGAGGTACAAGGATTAGATGAATTAAACAAAGCAATTAAAGCAATAAGAAAAGTAGATAGTGTATATGATGTAAGACGTACATAGAATACTGCTTTTTAGAATGGATTAAAAAAACAGCAAAAGAAACTAGAAAGGAAAGAAAAAATGATACTAAAAGAACTAAAGATTAGTACTTGGGTAGGTGACCCAACAAATTGTTATATTGTTTTTGATGAAAAATCAAAAGAAACTATGGTAATAGACCCGGCAGGTGATGTGGATAAGATAGAAGAACTAATTAATATATTAGGAGGAAAGTTAAAATATATTTATCTAACACATTGCCATGGAGACCATATAGTTGGTGTACCAGACCTAAAGCAAAAATGTGGAGGAAAAATCTTAATACATTTTTATGACGCAGAAGGTTTAAATAATGCAGAAATAAATTTAACACCATATATTGTAGAAAAACAAATAGAACTAGAAGCAGATTCTAGAATTGAAGATGGAGATTTAATACATTTGGGAGATTTAGAATTCAAGGTAATTTATACACCAGGACATACTAAGGGAGGAACTTCTCTTTATTGTGAAAAAGAAGGATGTGTTTTTACAGGAGATACATTATTCAGAGGAACATGGGGAAGGACTGATTGTCCAACAGGAAGCCTGGACAATATTATGGATTCAATTATAAATAAGTTACTTATTCTTCCAGATGATACAATATGTTATCCAGGACATGGTTTGAGTACTAAAATAAGAGATGAAAAACCAATTTATTTAGAATTAAAACCAAAATTAATATAAAATATAGAAGGGAGAAATGAAAATGGCAAAAACAGAACCAAGAACATTATCTGGTTTTATGGAGTTGTTACCAAATGACCAAATTCTATTTAACCAAATGATGAATACAATTGAAGAAACTTACCAAAGATTCGGATTTCTACCATTAGATACTCCTATAATAGAATTATCAGAAGTGTTGCTTGCAAAAGCAGGAGGAGAAACAGAAAAACAAATATATAGATTTAACAGAGGAGATAATGATTTATCTTTAAGATTTGATTTAACTGTTCCTCTTGCTAAATATGTAGCAAAAAATTATGGAAATTTAAGTTTCCCTTTTAGAAGATATCAAATAGGAAAAGTTTATCGTGGTGAAAGAACACAAAAAGGAAGATTTAGAGAGTTTTACCAATGTGATATAGATATTATAGGTGATGGGGAATTAGATTTAATTAATGATGCAGAACTTCCAAGTGTTATTTATATGATTTTTACTAAACTTGGATTTTCTAATTTTACTATTAGAATTAATAATAGAAAAATATTGAATGGATTATTTGAAAGTATTGGTCAGAAAGATAATTCTGTAGAAATTTTAAGAATTATAGATAAGATTGATAAAATTGGAAAAGAAGCGGTTATAGAAGAATTAGAAAAAATAAATGTAGGAAGTAAGCAAATAGATAAAATAATAAGCTTTATAGAAATATCAGGAAGTAATGATGAGAAACTAGAAAAGCTAAAAGCTTTGAAAATCGAAAATGAGACTTTTAATAAAGGACTAGATGAACTTAATTATGTTGTTAAAAATATGAGATTATTTGGCATCCCTGAGTCAAATATACAAGTAGATTTAACAATTGCAAGAGGACTTGATTATTATACAGGAACAGTTTATGAAACTTTCTTAAATGATTATAGAGAACTAGGAAGTGTATGTTCAGGTGGAAGATATGAAAACCTAGCTGAAAATTATACTGATAAAAAACTACCAGGAGTTGGTATCTCAATCGGATTAACTAGACTATTCTATAAATTAAGTGAACTTAATTTAATAAAAGCAGAGAAGAAATCTATTTCAGATGTATTAATAATACCAATGGTAGAAGATTTAAGTGTTCCAATTAAAGTTGCAAATACTTTAAGGGGTAATGGAATTAATACAGAAATTTATTTAAATAACAAAAAATTAAAAGCTAAATTTAAATATGCTGATAAACTAGAAATTCCATATGTAATTGTAATTGGAGAAGATGAAATAGAAAAGCAAGTTGTTAAATTAAAGAACATGCAAACAGGGGAAGAAAAGGAAATTAAAATAGATAATATAGATAGCTTGAAATTTTAATAAAAAAATAAGGATAGGTAATTAATAATACCTGTCCTTTATTTATACAATAATGTAATCATTTTACCATTTTTCTTAATGAAGTTTTCTTCTTTTAAAAGTTTTAATTCCCTCATCATAGCGCTTCTGTCTACACTTAAGTAGTCTGCAAGGTCTGTAAGAGAAAAAGGAAGCTTAAAAGTTTTACTTAAATTTCTAGTAGAAAGAAGATTAAAATATCCAAGAAGTTTATCTCTAGTAGACCTTTTTGTTAGAAGTTCAACTCTCATATTTAAGCTTGTTACTTTATCAAGAATTAGTTCTGGTAAATATTCAGAAAGTCTTTGGTGAAATTTACAATTTTGTTTACATTTGTAGTGAATATCTTGATAACTATATATTAAGACTTCACATTTTGATCTGGCTTCAACTAATAATTCATTATTAGTTGTAACATTATAAAAAACTTCTCCAAAAACATCTGTATCTGTAAAGTGGTCTATTATAGTTCTGTTACCATTTAAATCATAACGAACCAAATCTGCATTTCCGGTTATAAGAATGCAAAATTGGTTTCTTTTTTGTATATAAGATGTAATTACTTCATTCTTTTCAAAAGCCTTTTTTTGTACCTTATTACAGCTATTTTCAAACTCTTTTATAAATTCTTCTACGTTAAAACTAAGATTCATTGCAAACTCCTTTTAGTTAGTATTCTGGGTTTATTAGATACGTTTTATTCTTTTTATACGGTATGATATATTATGATTCTATAAAAGAATTATAATATATCATAGTTGCAAATGCAACAAAAATATAAAATATTTTGTTTTAAAATATACATAAAAAATAACAATAAAAGAAATCGGTTTGTAATATTTTTGTAATACAAATGTAATATTTCAATCAAATCTTAGAACAATGCAAGATGCAAAATTCGACAAACTATTTTGTTGCTTTTGCAACAGAAAAACAAAAATGTTGGTATATAATAAGACCATAAATTTACTTAAGGGGGAAATGTAAAATGAAAGTTATCAAAAGAGATGGAAGAGCTGTAGACTTTGACAGAGAGAAGATTAGAGTTGCAATCTCTAAAGCAAACAAAGAGGTAAAGCCTAAAGAAAGAGCTACAAAAGAAGATATGAATGAAATAATTACTTATATCGAGGATTTAGGCAAAAAAAGAATTTTAGTAGAGGATATTCAAGATATTATTGAACAAAAACTTATGGAATTACAAAAATATGAGTTATCAAAAAAATATATTGTATATCGTTATACAAGAGCGTTAGTTAGAAAACAAAATACAACTGACGAATCAATATTAGGATTAATTAGAAATGAAAATAAAGAATTAGCAGAAGAAAATTCAAACAAAAATACAATGCTTGCATCAACTCAAAGAGATTATATAGCAGGAGAAGTATCAAGAGATTTAACAAAGAGAATGTTATTACCAGAGAAAATATCAAAAGCACATGAAGACGGTATTTTACATTTCCATGATGCGGATTATTTTATTCAACCAATATTTAATTGCTGTTTAATAAATATATCAGATATGTTAGATAATGGTACAGTAATGAATGGTAAAATGATAGAAAGCCCCAAAAGCTTCCAAGTTGCATGTACAGTAACAACACAAATAATAGCAGCAGTTGCAAGTAACCAATATGGTGGACAATCAGTAGATTTAATCCATTTAGGAAAATATTTAAGAAAGAGCTATAATAAATTCAAAAAGGAAATCGAAAGCAAATATAAAGGAAAAATACCTGATGATATCATCGAAGGAATAGTACAAGATAGATTAAAAGCAGAATTAAAAGCAGGTGTTCAAACAATTCAATATCAAATAAATACTTTAATGACAACAAATGGACAATCACCTTTCGTAACATTATTCTTACACCTAGAAAAAGATGACCCATATATCAAAGAAAATGCTATGATAATTGAAGAAGTATTAAGACAAAGATATGAAGGAATCAAAAATGAGGCAGGTGTATATGTAACACCAGCATTCCCAAAACTAGTATATGTTTTAGATGAATTTAACTGCTTAAAAGGTGGAGAATATGATTACTTAACAAAACTTGCTGTTAAATGTTCTGCAAAGAGAATGTATCCAGATTACATCTCAGCTAAGAAAATGCGTGAAACATATGAAGGAAACGTATTCAGCCCAATGGGATGTAGAAGTTTCTTATCACCTTGGAAAGATGAAAATGGAAATTACAAATTTGAAGGAAGATTTAATCAAGGTGTTGTAAGTATTAACTTACCACAAATAGGAATAATAGCAGACGGTGATGAAGATAAATTCTGGAAGTTATTAGATGAAAGACTAGAACTTTGTAAAGAAGCTTTAATGTGTAGACATTATGCTTTACTTGGAACACATTCAGACATAAGCCCAATTCACTGGCAATATGGAGCATTAGCAAGACTTAAAAAAGGTGAAAAAATAGATAAATTACTATATGGTGGATATTCAACAATATCACTTGGATATATTGGAATATATGAATTAACAAAATTAATGAAAGGTGTTCCACATACAGATCCAAAAGGACATGATTTTGCAATTAAAGTTATGAAATACTTAAAAGCAACTGTTGATAGATGGAAGAAAGAAACAAATATTGGATTTGCTTTATATGGTACACCAGCAGAAAGTCTATGCTATAGATTTGCAAGAATAGATAAAGAAAAATTCGGAACAATAAAAGATGTAACAGATAAAGGATATTATACAAATTCATACCATGTAGATGTAAGAGAAAAAATAGATGCTTTTGAAAAGTTAAAATTTGAAAGTGAATTCCAAGGAATTTCAACAGGTGGATGTATCTCATATATAGAAATACCAAATATGGCTAAAAATATAGATGCATTAGAGTCTGTAGTACAATTTATTTATGATAATATCCAATATGCAGAATTTAATACAAAATCAGATTACTGCCATGTATGTGGATATGATGGAGAAATTATTATAAATAAAGATAATGAATGGGAATGCCCAAACTGCGGAAACAAAGATCATAGTAAAATGACAGTAGTAAGAAGAACATGTGGTTACTTAGGAGAGAATTTCTGGAATGTTGGAAAAACTAAAGAAATCAAACAAAGAGTAATGCACTTATAATAAAAGAGGACAAGTTATATAGCTTGTCCTTTTTTGTTGAAAAAAGTAGATAAATATGTTATAATTTAAGCCAACATGTAGGGATACATCTTTTAGGAGGAGCGATGAAGGACACTGCGGAAGTAAGAAGCAATATGTGGTGTGATGCTAAGTGTGTTGCTATTGCAGCTTATGCAATAGAGAATCAAGCGACTAGGATTCAATATGATATTAACTACTCATTACAAATGGAAGGTAGGCTAATAATTGATCAGCAGTTGCTTGATGATATGACTGCAGAGATTCAAAATCTTACTCGCTATTTTGAAAGCTTGAAAAAAGAATATGAAGAGTATAATAGCGGGGAGGGTTAGTTCCAAAATAGAGCAGGTACTTAACTGCTCTTCTTTTAGTTAAGTTGAAAGTTTCCATAAAATATGGTATAATTAATATGTGTAGCAAAAGCTATGCAGTAATAAGTGCAATCGAGTGAAAGGAATTGCCATGAGTCACAACAATGGTTATCTCGGCGCGAAGTATGTCGAGGCAACGCTCTCGAGTGAGGCTGAGCTTCCTGAGGGCTATGAGTATTTGGGGTTCGTTTTTAACCCCGATCTCGAGGAGTGCTTCGACGTGTTCGGGCCCAAGGTCCTGAGGAATGATTCTGGAAGGAACCAGTACCTTCCGCACAAGAAGCACTAAGTTGGTCCCCCTTCTGGGGGCCTTCTTTTTTTGGAAAAATATAAAATAGATATAAAAAATCCTAGCTATTTGTAAATAACTAGGGAACTTTTTAATCGTTTGTTAAAAATCTATTTAATAATTGCTCTCTACATAAGTTTTCGAAAGTATCATCTAAAGGTTCTAAAACAGTATCTTCATTATATTTTCTATCTAGAGCATATTTAATAATATAATCTGCAACATCAGGATTTTTAGAAAGTAGTGGACCATGTAAATATGTTGCAATAACATTTTTTAAGAAAAATCCTTCCATTTCATCTCCAAATTTATTACCATTACCAAAAAGGACTTTACCGAAAGGTGTTTTAACATCATAAGTTTGACCACCATGATTTCCAAAACCAATTACCTTAGTTTCTTTACCATTCAAATTGGCACTAATTACAACATTACCAATACATCTTTTCTTTCTATCATTAATAGCTTCAGTATAATATTCAAATATATCAAGTCCTGGAATTATATTACCTTCTACACCTTTATAGTATTTACCAAATAGTTGATATGCTCCACATATAAGTAAGAAAAACACACCTGAGTCTATAGCTTCTTTTATATTATCTTTGTATTTTATCAAGTCTTTTGCTAAAATACTTTGTTCTTGGTCAGCGCCACCACCTGCAAATACTAAATCATATTCTTTAAAATTAGGAATGTCATCACCAATAGAGTAGGGAACAACTGTAGCTTTAATTCCACGTTTCTCTAAACGATATTTTAGTACTTGTATATTTCCATAGTCTCCATATAATTCTAATATATCAGGATATAAATATAATATTTTTAATTCTTTCATAATTAATCTCCTATAATTTTAATTCTCTTCTTGTAGGTTGCAAAGCTGTATAGTTTGCAATAACATATTTCTTTACATTTGTTTTATATAAGCTTTCGACAGCATCATGTAAATTTAAGTAAGGTTCTATTTTACTTGCATCAAATCCAGATGTTTTTATTCTAATTGCTATATCATAAGCTCTTGTTCCTGAAGTTACTATTCTTGATACATTATTTAAATTATCAAAATTAATATCCCAAATCCAAGAAACATCAAAACCATCTGCAATATTATCATTTAAAACAAATAATAA
>CALXXB010000041.1 GCA_944392525.1 uncultured Clostridia bacterium
TTTCCATGTTGATCTTTTTTTGTGTGTTCTTGCTTTTGACCATCTTCTTTTTGGTTGTGCCATTCTAACTCCCTCCTCGCTCAAGATATTAATATATCTATTTCAATTTTATCAAATTTGGCAATTTCTGACTTTTTATTAGTCACTATAAGATTATACAAGTATTTTTTGTTTTTGTCAATAGTTAACTGAGGTTTTATTCACAATATTTTTTATAAAGTTTCTTAAGATTAGTTTTATTTAATGTTTTATCTACGCCATTTTCTACAATATCTGTAAATACTTTTGTTATAAATTTTTCAGTTTTTTCATTTACTTGTAAAATATTTTTCTCTTTGTTCCAATAATCTAATTCATATTGATATGTAAAATCCTTTTTCTTATATGCCATACCTGCTGCTAATTTATCGCATATCATTTCGACTACATACTTATATGGTATTACAGGAGTAGGATTATCTCCTCTTATATCTACCCAATATTCTTCATGATGTTTGTTTCTTCCTTTATGATGAAGCCAAGCCTTAGAATATCCTTGCGCCTTCCTTGCTTCAACATTTGGTGAATGTGAACCATCAAAATATTTAATTCCCTCAAAAAATTCAGTTGGAGAATATTTAGATAGGTCATGAACAAAACCACGCCATGGCTCCCCTGCTTTACAACATAATTTAAATACTAACCATCTATGATGAGTAATAAGTTTTAAATGTAAAAATATATTTTTTAGATACATAACTTTCTTCCTTTCTACAGCCTAGTTTACTATAAGTTTTTTCAAAAATCAATAAATTTTATTTAAGTTTCTGCATAGAATATAAAATGGAGGTATATTTATATGTGTGGATTTGTTGGTTTCGTTAATTTTAAAAAAGATATTTCAAAAGATAAAACAATTTTAGAAAACATGAATCAAACATTATCTAAAAGAGGGCCTGATGAAGAAGGTTACTATATAGATAAGTCAGCAGCTTTAGCTCATAAAAGGTTGATTGTAATTGATCCAGAAGGTCGGAAAACAACCCATGATTGAAAAATATTCTTTTGGTACATATGTTATTGTCTATAATGGGCAAATATATAATACAAAAGAATTAAAAGAAACTTTATTAGAACATGATTTTACTATTAATACTCATTCAGATACCGAAATATTATTAAAATCTTATATTTATTATGGTAAAAATGTTGTAAATTACTTAAATGGCATCTTCGCCTTTGCTATTTGGGATACTTCAAAAAATGAACTATTTTTAGCAAGAGACCATTTTGGAGTAAAACCTTTATTTTATACTCTTTTAGATGATACTCTAATTTTTGGCTCTGAAATAAAAGCATTATTTAAATATCCAGGCGTAGAAAAAATTGTAGATAGTCAAGGAATTTCAGAATTGTTTGGTATTGGACCTGCTCATACTCCAGGGACTACTGTTTTTAAAAATATATTTGAGCTAAAGCCTGCTCATTTTTCTGTGTTTAACACTTCAGGACTTCATGTTAAACGTTATTGGAAATTACATTCTAAAGAGCATACAGATAGTTTGGGAAAAACTTGTGAACATTTAAAATACTTGTTAAATGATTCTATCACAAGACAATTAGTTTCTGATATGCCACTTTGTACATTTTTATCAGGCGGATTAGATTCAAGTATTATAACAAAATTTGCCGCTGATTATTATAAGGCTAATGGATTACCGCCTTTAGACACTTATTCGATAGATTATGTAGATAACGATAAAAACTTCGTTAAAAGTGATTTTCAGCCAAATTCTGATACTTTCTATGTAGACTTCATAAGTAAAAGACTTGGAACTAATCATCATAAAATTGTAATAGATACTCCTGAACTTGCAGACGCTTTAGAAGATGCCATGATAGCACGTGATATGCCTGGAATGGCAGATATAGATTCTTCTCTTCTTTTATTTTGTAAATATGTTAAAAAGGATATGACTGTTAGTTTAACTGGTGAATGTGCTGATGAAATATTTGGTGGATATCCTTGGTTCTTCCGTGAAGATGCATTAAAAAGTAATACATTTCCATGGTCAATATCAATTAAAGAAAGACAACACTTATTAAATCCTTCTATTGGAGAAAAAATAGATTTAAAAGATTATATAGACTATCGTTATAATGAAAGCTTATCTGAAGTAGAAATCTTAGACACTGACTCTTCCGAAACTGCTGAAAAGAGAAAAATATCTCATTTGACTTTAAATTGGTTTATGCAAACACTTCTTGATCGTTCTGATAGAATGGCTATGTATAATGGCTTTGAACTTAGAGTTCCATTCTGCGATTACAGATTAGCAGAATATGTATGGAATATTCCTTGGGAATGGAAAGCTTTGAAAGGAAGAGAAAAAGGATTGCTTCGTTATATTTGTAAAGACTTTCTTCCTTCTGAAATAGTAGATAGAAAGAAATCTCCATATCCAAAAACTCATAATCCAACATATTTAGCAAAAGTTAAAGGTATGCTTTCTAAAATTATGGAAAATAAAAATGCTCCTATTAATAATTTATTAAATCGTGAATATATTTTACAAATATTAGAAACTGATGGCAAAGCATTTACTAGACCTTGGTTTGGGCAATTAATGGTAGGTCCACAACTTATGGCATATTTAATCCAAGTAAATCAGTGGCTTGAAAAATATGAACCTAAAATTGAAATTTAAGATTATAAAGAATGAGGTTGCACTTTGTAACCTCACTTTCTATTTTATCTATTATCATAAGACATTATTTATTTTTGGGTAAATTACTTTTTCTAGCTATTTTTTTATTTTCTGATTTTACTCTTCTTTCTAATTTTTTTAAATCTTCAGCTGGTTTTAAATTTTCAGGTTTTATGCCTCTTTTATTTAACATATTTCTTACACTTAAATTATTATCAACATGTTCATTAGTTATACTTTCTTCACCATACATATCTTTTTCAGTAACATTATAATTCGTCATTTCTGTTGCTAAATTCTTAGCTGCAATAGTTAACGTTGGTAAAAAGTCTGCAAGAGGCCTATTTTCCTTCACACCATATTTTGCCTTCATTTGCATGGTGTTTAATCCTCCAAATAAAGCTGAATCTCCTTTTGAACGAATTCTTGCAAAACCTAAATCATCTACTCCCCTTTCATAAATATTTTGGGATAATTGTTTTTCTGATTCTTTTAATTTTTCTCTTGCTTCTAATCGGTTCATTAATTTTATTCTATCTTCAATTATTTCTTGTTTTCTTGTTTGCACTGCAAAATATGTTTGAGCAAATGCAATTTCTTCTTTTTTAGAATCTCCGTTTTGAGCAATTAAATAACAAGCATATCTTGTAAGCATATAATCTTGTAAGTTTCTTTTTGCTCCTGAGCCTATTTTAACCATTTTCGTAACCTCACGAAAATGGTTATCAACTTCTATACCAGCATTTTCACAAGATTGCATTGCTTTTTTTATTGTTTCAAAAAAATTTTCCCATCTTTTGTAGCCTAATTGGATTTGTAAATCTCTTGCGTACCAAAATTCTATATTTTCTTCTGTATTGATAATAGAATCGAATTTTTCTTTTAATTCAATTAACTTTCTTTTTTCAAATTCCATAAATATTCCTCCTTTTTAATATATTTACAATTTTCTATCTACTTACACGTTCTCTTTAGTTCTCCTATATAATTAGTATCTAACATTTTAGAAATAGCAAAGCATTTCTTCCCTAAATCTTTTAAAGATGCTCCGTATGTGGTATAACTCTTTATCATCAATCACCATAAATCTATCGTGAAATTTATTTGTATTAACTATTTTAATGCTAGGATATTGCTTATTAAATTTATTAATATCTAATTTTGTAATTTTACATTTTGGTGAAGTTAGAATTATTACCTCTACATTTTTATTTTTCTTTGATAACATCTGTAAAATACTATCATCTATATAATTATCTATAATTAATATTTTTGACTTTGCCATTTTAATAATATCTATTATTAAACTATAAGCGTCATAGATTTGTCCGTCAAAAAATATTTTTTGTTTAAATTCCTTCTCTTTATTCTTTTGCAACTCATCAAAAACCTTTTCAAATTGCTTTTCATGTTTTGATAATACTTTACCTTGCTCCAATAAAGTATATTCTACATTTGTTAACCTTTGAAAAACTTGTCCATTACTTAATAAAAACCTCCTCATAGAAACAAAAGTATTTATTATATTTATACTTACTTGTACAGCTATATCATTTTTTAATAAGCCTGAAAGCATTGCTATTCCTTGTTCCGTAAATACATAAGGTAAGTATTTTTTATTTCTAAATTTATTTGTTGCTATATTTCTTGAGGCGGTCACAATTTGTGACCACATATTTTCTTTTTCTTCTTCAGTTAATCTAAAACAAAATTCTTCTGGAAATCTCTCTAAATTTCTTTTTACTGTTTGGTTTATCTTTTTTGTTTCATAATGATATAACATAGCCACGTCACTATCTAACATTACTTGTTTTCCTCTTATAGTGTAAATTAGATTTTCAATTTCTTCTACACTATAATCTACTAAATTTATTTCTTCACTTGCATTAGTAATAGTACTCTTTTCACTCATATTATCACATCCTATTTGTATTGTATATGTATTATAGAACATTTGTTTTGTATTGTCAATAATTTTATAAAATTTTACTAAAATGTTTTATTTATATATAGTTACATTATTTTTTATTAGATTTTTCTTTTTTCAAACTATATTTATCTTCATGTTTTTTATACTTAACCAATATAAAAGAAGCGGTTTCCCGCTTCTAAAATTTTATTTTCTCTTTTCTTGTTATTTTCTACTCGTGGATTATTCTTCATCTGCACCAAAATGTAAATCAAATATATCATCACCACCAATAACCTCTCCAGTAGTACAATCCACATAATAGGTTCTAGGAATTCCAAATGTTCTATTTTCATAAAAGATACTTATTGCATAAGCTTTTCTTACTCTTCCATTCATTTTATAAGTACTATAAGAATACTTTGTTCCATCTTCTAAAGTTGTTGTTTCAGTACCATTTTCTAATCCATTTTCTTTTAAATACACTTGTGGATTCACTCTTACTATTGCTAGCTTACTTTCTATATTTTTTTGTATGTGATTTTCCGTATTAATAATTTTATCTTTTTCTTTTGCAATTTCTATCGCTTGCTCTTCTGGTATCTCTATAGGATTATCATCAAAAGGTTCATTTTTAATTGATAACTGAGTTACTTTATTTATTTTAGGAATAATAGTCATAGTAACAGATTGATATTCATTAAATATTCCGTCATACTCTTTAGCAAAAGTTATATACCACATATAAGCCTTATTCTCATCATCACCATTATTGCAATTTACATATGATATTTTATAATCATCTCCATATCCATATTCTTTCATCTTGATTTTTGCTTGTTCTAGAATATCTTCTCTATTTGATGTACATTTTTCTACCTCTTCCAAGCTTAACCCATCATCTATATAAAAATTTTTTAAGTCTCCCGAATTTGCATCTACAAAGAAATTATCTTTGTTCTTCATAGATATAACATATGTTATAGCGTCATAATTAGGATCTTTCTGTAATTCTATATTTTCTATATCACTTGTGTTTAAATCTATTTTATATCTTTTTAATTGTTCTACAGCTTTATTTATCGCTTCTTCTTTAGTAATTATTTTTGATAAATCCTCTTCATCTACTTTTAATTCATCAATATAATTTTCTATTTTTTCAGGTTCTTTAAATATTTTCTCATAAATAACACTTCCTGCATATGTAACACTTGCTGTTAAGCCAATTACTATAGCAAATGTTGCAACCATTTTTAAAATCTTTTGTTTATTCATAGGCTTCTCCTCCTTTTCAAAGTTGGATATAGCTATTTTTAATTTTACATTCTCTAGTATTTTCTTATTTAATTCTTTATTATTCATATCTATACCCTCCTTTTTCTAATTCTTTCTTTATCTTTTTCCTTATTCTATGAAGTCTTGTCTTTACCTTAGATTCACTAACTCCTAATATTTTAGATATTTCTTTTATTTTCCTTTGTTCATAATAAAATAGAATAAATATTTCTTTACTTTCTTTATCCATATTATCTACAATATTTTCTATGAAACTCACTCTATCTTGTTCTTCATATAATTTCTCTACATCATCTTTTGTTTTAACAATATCTTTATAATCTTCCAAATTCACACTATTGTATTTAATTTTATTTTTCCTTAATTTATTAAATAAGATATTTTTAGAAACACCTATTAAATAATTACTTACCTTATCATCTAAATCCATCTTCTTATAATTCTTCCAAAGAACAAAAAAAGTATCTACAATTATTTCTTCAACATCTTCATTTACTAAATTATAACTATGGTTTTTTATATTTTTATATAAAAATGCACTATAATCAGTAATTACTTTTTCAATATTAAGTTCTTCTTTTTCTATATAATCTTTTAGCTTTTTCAATTTATATATAAATCTCCTTCTAGTTTTAAGATATCTTATATATTTATAATACCATTATTTCAAAAAAGGTTACAAAAAAATAAGAAACTAGGAAAATCCTAATTTCTTATTGCATTTTTTCTTTTATTTTTACTAATGTATTTAAAGCATCAATTGGTGTTAACTCGTTTAAATTAATCTTATCTATTTCATGTGCTATTTCTGCTAGTTTATAATTATACATATCAAATTGACCTTCTACTTGTTTTTTGTCTTTCTTTTCTTCCTTCTTTCCTGTTAATACATTTTTTCTTTCAATTGATTGTAATATTTTATTTGCTTTATTTGTTACATCTTTTGGAACTCCAGCTAGTCTTGCAACATGTATTCCATAGCTTTCATCAGTACCACCACGTATTATTTTTCTTAAGAAGATTATATCCTCTCCTTTTTCTTTTACTGCAATTGAATAATTTTTTACGCCTTCTATTTTTTCTTCTAATGCTGTTAGTTCGTGATAGTGTGTTGCAAATAATGTTTTTGCTCCACATTTCTCTTTATCCGCAATATATTCTGCAACTGCCCATGCAATAGATAAACCATCATATGTAGAAGTTCCTCTTCCTATTTCATCTAGTATTACTAAACTATTTGGTGTTGCTTCTTTTAAAATGCTAGCAACTTCCATCATTTCAACCATAAATGTACTTTGTCCCATACTTAAATCGTCAGAAGCTCCAACTCTTGTAAATATCTTGTCTACCACTCCAATAGTTGCAGATTCTGCTGGTACAAAACTTCCTACTTGTGCCATTAAAGTAATTAATGCTACTTGTCTCATATATGTAGATTTACCTGCCATATTAGGACCTGTAATTATTGCAAGTCTATTTTCTTCTTTATCTAGATGAGTATCATTTTCAACAAAACTTCCTGTTCCTAATATTTTTTCTATTACTGGGTGACGTCCATTTTTTATATCTATTACTCCAAAATTGTTTACATTTGGTTTGCAATAATTCATGTCTTCTGCAACTTCCGCAAATGATGCTAAAACATCTAATGTTGAAACCACTTCACTTGTAGTTTGCAATCTTACTACATTTTTTGCTATTTCTTGTCTTATATTCGTAAAAGCTTCATATTCAAGATTTACAACTTTTTCTTCAGCACCTAATATTTGATTTTCTAGATTCTTTAATTCTTCTGTAATATACCTTTCCGCATTTGTTAATGTTTGTTTTCTTATATATCTTTCAGGCACTAAATTTAAATTTGATTTTGTAACTTCTAGATAATAACCAAATACTTTATTAAATCCTACTTTTAAGTTTTTAATTCCTGTTTTTTCTTTTTCATCTGCTTCTAGTTTAATTAACCAGTTCTTTCCTTCTGTCTGTGCTGTTTTTAATTTATCAATTTCATCATCATATCCTAGTTTAATAATTCCTCCGTCCGTTATAGTCATTGGTGGGTCATCTACTATTGCTTTATCAATTAAACCATATATGTCTTGAAGTTCATCTAAATTTTCATATAGTTCTTTTAATAAATCCGATTTACAATTAGCTAAAATCTTTTTAACTTCTGGTAGTTTAAATAAAGAGTTCTTAAGTGTAATCATATCACGGGCATTAGCATTTCCATATGCCATTTTACCTGTTAATCTTTCAATATCATAAACCTTTTTTAAATTTTCTATTACATCTCCTCTTAAAATAATATTGTCTTTTAACTCTTCTACTGCATCTAGTCTTTTATTTATTTCCTTAACATCAACTAACGGATCACTAAGCCATCTTCTAAGTAATCTTCCTCCCATAGATGTTGAAGTCTTATCTAACACCCAAAGAAGTGTACCTTTTTTCGACTTATCTCTCATTTTTTCAGTAATTTCAAGGTTTCTTCTCGCATTTATATCTAACGCCATATATTTAGATATTTGATATACTGTTATCTTATTTATATGGTCTAAAGAAGTTTTTTGTGTTTCTTCTATATATTCTATTAAAGCATTAATTGAACTTACTGCTAATTTTTTATCAGAAATATCTTCTAATTTTCTTCCATTATTATCTACAATATTAAATCTTAAATCTATGTTATTTAGTTCTGATGTAAAAAACTTGTCGTTAAATTTAGTAACATATATATTCTCAAATCTTTCTTTTATCTTGTCCATTTCTTCAATACAATCTGACATCATAGAATTAACAACAAGTTCTGATGGTGTATATCTTGCAATTTCGTCTAATAACATTGGAAAATTATAATTATCTTTTATTTCTGCTGAATAAAATTCTCCAGTTGATATGTCACATATACTTATTCCATAGTATATACCAGTTTTGTAAATTGACATTATATAGTTGTTCTTTCTCTCTTCAAGCATATTACTATCTACTAATGTTCCTGGTGTTACTACTCTTATTACTCCTCTTTTTACTATTCCTTTTGCTTTTTTAGGATCTTCTAATTGTTCACATATAGCAACTTTATATCCTTTTGCAATTAATCTTGATATATATATTTCTGCTGCATGATGTGGTACTCCACACATTGGCGCTCTTTCTTCTTGCCCACAATCTTTTCCTGTTAATGTAAGTTCTAGTTCTCTTGATGCTGTAATTGCATCATCAAAGAACATTTCATAAAAATCTCCTAAACGATAAAATAATATACAATCTTGGTATTCTTTCTTTGTCTCTAAATATCTTTGCATCATAGGTGAATATTCTGCCATTTCTATCTATCTTCCTTTCCTTCTTCATCTCTTTGTTCTTCTAACTTTTCATATTCTGCTACTTTTATTCTCATTCTTCTTAATGTACTGACACTAATACCTAATGCTTTTGCTTTATCTTTGTTAGTACCTTCCATACTATCTACTTCTTCTAATATTTTCTTTTGTTTTAAATACTCCTGTTTTGCTTTTGGTATGCTATCATCAATAATAACTTCACCTTCATCAAATCCACTTAATGTATTATTAACCAAGTATGTCTCAAAACTAGTAAAAGGTTTTCGCTTCATTTTTCTTTCTGAATGCTCTTTTCCTATTCTATATAAAGATTGATAATACTCATCATCTCTTAATTTTTCTAATTCTCTACTTACTGTTCTTGGTGGTATTCCATACCTTCTTGCAATTTCACTTTGGCTTATATCTTCTTGTATCATTTCAATTACTAAAGCTTTAAAGTTAATAAATGAATAATCCGGATTAGTTTTTTGTTTATATTCAACATATCTTCTTTTTATTTCTTCATCTTGTGAATTGTTTACAAATTCTATAATTTTTTCTCTTAGAGTTTGATAATATACTCCTAGTTCTGATGCTAAATCCTTTAATCCTTTTTCTCTATTTACTAACATAAAGAAAGCCTTCCTTACATCTTCTTCCGGCATTTCTATTTTTGATGATTCTTTATTATGTGCAAGTCTTTGTTCAAATTCTTCTCTTCTTTTTGAGCCTTCCGGTAAATTATCTCTACATATTTTAACAAATGTATCTCTATTTATATGATAATCTTCTTCTATCTTTCTAGCACTTTTACCTTTTAAAAATTCTTCAAAAGCTTGCAAAAATACTTCTCTATCCATTTATTTCTCCTTTTAAGTACCACATATGTTCTGATACTATTTTCAAACTTACCATTTTTCCAATTAAGTTTTTGTCTCCCTTAAAGATAACAACCTTATTACTGTCTGTTCTTCCTGTAAGCATTGAGCTATTATTTTTGCTTTCTCCTTCTACTAATACTTTTTGAACTGTTCCTACATATTTTTGGTTATTCTCTTCTATTTGACTCTCAACTAACTCTTTTAATCTATTAAATCTTTTATGTTTTATTTCTTCAGGTATTTGATTTGGCATTTTATCTCCTGGTGTTCCGACTCTTCTTGAATATATAAACATATATACTTGTTCAAATTTTACTTTTCCTACAACATCTAGAGTATCTTCAAACTCTTCATCTGTCTCCCCTGGAAAACCTACTATTATATCTGTTGATAAAGTTAAGTTTGGAATTTTCTTTTTCATTTTATCTACTAGGTTTAAATATTGTTCTTTTGAATATTTTCTATTCATCTCTTTTAATACTTTAGTATTCCCTGATTGAAGCGGTAAATGTATTAATTTACATACCTTTTCACAATCAGAAATAGCTTCTATTACATCATCTGTAAAATCTTTTGGATGTGGTGATACAAAACGTATTCTCTCTATTCCATCTATTTTATTTATTGCTCTTAATAAAGTTGCAAACGAATTTACACCTTCATACTCTTCAAATGGGATATTTTTTTCTTTTTCTACTCTTAAATATGAATTAACATTTTGACCAAGCAAAGTTATTTCTTTATAACCTGATTCGGCTAAATGTCTTACTTCTTCAATTATACTTCTAGGACTTCTGCTTCTTTCCCTTCCACGTACATAAGGAACTATACAATATGTACAAAAATTATTACATCCATTCATTATTGTTACAGATGCTTTTATTTCACTATCCCTTTTAATAGGCAAACCTTCATAAATCTCTCCATCAACATCTATAACATCTTCTATTTTTCTCTTTTCTTCAATTGCTCTATATAAATCTTCTGGGAATTTGTATAATGTATGTGTTCCAAATAATATATCTACAAATGGATAACTTTCCTTTATTTTATCTGTTATATGTTTTTCTTGCATCATACAACCACCAATTGCAATTATAAGTCCTTTTTCTTCTTTTAATCTCTTTAATTCTCCTAATTTTCCAAATAACTTATCTTCTGCATTTTCTCTTACACAGCATGTATTAAATAGAGCTATATCTGCTTCTTTTACACTATCAGTTTTAGTATACCCCATTTTTTCAAGCATCCCGCATAATTTTTCGCTATCATTCTCATTTAATTGACAGCCCATTGTTAATATATTATATTTAAGTTTTTTCCCTTCATTTCTTTCTTTTAACTTTTCTATATATTCTTCTTGCACTTTTACTTCGTTTGTTGTATCCATTTTATACCTCCTGCTTGCATATTTTATTATATTTTTTTAAATTTTGCAAGTAAAAACAAAAAGGAGTAGAAATAAACTTTCTACCCCAAAAATCCCTATCTTTTTATTACTCAAGACCATATTTCTTTTTAAATCTGTCTGCTCTACCACCAACTGTGTCTTGTCTTAAGTTTCCTG
>CALXXB010000042.1 GCA_944392525.1 uncultured Clostridia bacterium
AATATTGCAAGAACATGTGCAGCAACAGGTGCTAAATTACACTTAGTACATCCATTAGGATTTAGCATATCAGATAAGGCAGTAAAAAGAGCAGGGCTTGATTATTGGGATAAATTAGAAATAGAAGAACATATTTCATTTAAGGCATTTTTAGAAAAATACAAACCAGAAGAAAATAATATGTTTTTTGCAACAACAAAAGGAAAACATGTATATTCAGAACCTGATTATAGTAAAATGGATGAAGTATTTTTATTATTTGGAAAAGAAACTAAAGGACTTCCAGAAGATGTATTACAAAAATATATTGATAAAACAATAAGAATACCTATGAGAGAAACACTAAGATCTTTAAACTTGTCAAACTCTGTTTCAATAGTTGTATATGAAGTATTAAGACAGAAAAATTTTGAAGGTTTAGAGGAAATAAGTAGTTATTTTGATAATAAGTAATTATTTTGTCGAATATTGCGATGAAAAGTTAAAAAACATTAAGAGAAAAGCTTGGCTTTTCTCTATTTTTGTGAGATAATAAATAAGGATTATTAATTCGAAAAAATTTGTTCAAGATTTTTTAAATCTAAAAAATGAATTTCAAAGAAAAATGAAACGAAAAAGAGAAAAAAGAATGGAGGTGAAGAATTAACATACAATTTACTTTAAACTAAAAGTTGACTGATAAATTCAATTGACTTGTGATAAGGAGGAAAATTTTGAAAGTATTTACTTACAATGATTATATAAAGTGTATACACACTTTGCGTCTTAATGCTGTTTTTCAGTTAGCGGAGGAAAGCACAGAATATAATCTAGAAACAGGTAAACCAAAGAAAAAGATAAATAATATACATGATAAGATAATTAAAAAAATTCTAAAGAATAAAAAAGAGGTAGCAAGTATAATAAACGATTTTGTAGGAACCAAAGAAAAAATAGAAGGAGAAGATTTACTAAAATATAAAAATAGTTTTATAACAAGAAAATATAAATCAAGAGAAGCGGATATAGTATATAAATTAAAAGATAAAGATATATTTTTCTTAATTGAACATCAATCATCAATAGATAGCAATATGGTTTATAGAATGTTAAATTATTGTGTTGATATTATTTATGATTGGAATACTTCAATAAAAATAAAAAAGGGAATACAATATCCAATGGTAGTGCCAATAGTTATTTATACAGGTACAGACAAATGGAATGTAAATAAAGACTTTAGTAAAATGCAAGTTAGTGATTACATATTTCAAAACTATAAAATAGATTTTAAATACAATTTAATAGAAATAAATAAAATATCATTTAAAACATTAATTCAAAAAAATACCTTATTTTCACAGACTATGGCTTTAGTGAAAACTAGAAATTATGAAGAATTCAAAAATATTTTAAACGAAATATTAACCCAAAGTAAAGGGGATTTTGATGAAGAATTATATGATATCTCGACACTTTTACTTGAAAATCTGATGAAAGATGGTTATAGTGAAGAATTTTTAGAAGAAACATATTTAAAGATAGAAAGAGGGAAAAATAGTATGCCTAGTTTATATGAAAGACAAGTTCAAGGATTTAGACAGGATATAAGAAATTGGGTGAATGAATACATACAGGAAGGTAAAAGAGAAAGTGTTAAAACTATTGTGAAGAATCTAATTGATAATAATAGTTCAGATGAGTTCATTATAAAAATTACAAATATAACAAAAAGTGAACTAGAGGAAATAAAAAAAGAATTATTAGTAAATAACTAAAATTATTGACATACTAAAGAAAAAGAGTCTCTTAAGATAAAATCCAAGAGACTCTTTATAAACTCATTAGTAAACATTATATTGCAAGATTTAAAAAAGTTAGAAAAACGTTAAAAAAGTGAGAAAATTAAAGTATTAATAAATAAAAATTTACAAATAAGGTGAGATGGAGATTGACTGAGTAAAACTCATCATGTTAAATTTACCTATGAGGAGGGATAAGAATGGAAATGGTTGACGCAAATGTGGATTTTAAACTAATAGGACAAAGGATAAGGGAAGCAAGAGCTAAAAAAGGATGGTCACAAGAAAAACTATCAGAAACTATAGATGTTGCAACAGCATACCTAAGCAGAGTAGAACGAGGAGGGACAGCCATAAATTTAAAAAGATTAGCACAAATATCAATAGCACTAGATGTTCCTATGGAAGAATTAATAACAGGAGTAGTTAAAGAAGATTATAGATATTTAAATAAAGAATTTGATGATTTATTAAAACAATGTTCAAAAGATAAACAAAGGTTAATATATAATATTGCAAAAATAGTTGCAGGAGTAAAATTCGTATAGAAAAATTCCTTTACAAAACATGAAAAATAGTATAAACTACCGTTAGGTGATAAAAATGTATTTAAAAAGACTAGAATTACAAGGGTTCAAATCTTTTGCAGATAAAACAGTATTAGAATTTATGCCAGGAATAACAGCAGTAATAGGACCAAATGGTTCAGGAAAAAGTAATATATCAGATGCGATTCGTTGGATTTTGGGCGAGCAAAGTATGAAATCATTAAGAGGAAGTAAGTCTCTTGATATTATTTTTTCAGGAACACAAAATAGAAAATCATTAGGTTTTGCTGAAGGTTCATTAGTATTTGATAACACAGATGGAACATTACCTATTGAGTATACAGAAGTTACTATTACAAGAAAGTTATACAGAAGCGGTGAAATTGGATATTATATAAATAAAGTACCATGTAGACTTAAAGATGTATTAGAATTATTTATGGATACAGGTATTGGTAAAGACGGATATTCTATAATTGGACAAGGCAAGATAGATGAAATCTTAAGTAACAAATCAGAAGATAGAAGAAATATTTTTGAGGAAGCAGCAGGAATTGTAAAATATAGAACTAGAAAACAAGAATCTGAGAAAAAGTTAGAACGTACTAAGCTTAATTTACTTAGAATAAATGATATATTATCAGAAATAGAAAGTAATATTGAGCCTTTAAAAATAAGTGCGGAGAAAGCTAAAAAATATTTAAACTTAAGAGAAGAATTAAAAAATATAGAAATTGGTTTATTTATATATAATATAGAGAAATATAAAGAAAGTTTAGAACAAATTGTAAAAGATGAAGAAATTTATAAGACCCAATGTGAAGAAGAACAACAGAAGATGGAAAGAATAAAGGCATTAAAAGAAGAATTGAAATCTCAAATAGATGAAATAACAACGAGAATAGAAGAAATGTCAAATATAGGTTTTGAAAGTCAAAAAGAAATAGAGATGCTAAATTCAGATATTAGTGTTGCAAAAACTAGGATAGAAAATAATAATGAAAATACTGGAAGATATGAGAAAGAAATAGAAGAGGCTAGAGAAAAATTAAAAGACTTAAGCGAAGAAATGGAACAGAAGAAACAAAAGAGAGACAATCTAAAAGAAAATAAAGAAAAGTTCCAAAAAGAATTAGAAGAAAAAGAAGAAGAATTAAGAAAAATAACAGAAAAACTATCTAGTAAAGAACTTGAAATAGAAGGTTATAAAACAAAAGTATCTGAAAATACTGATAAAAAATACGAATTACAAGGAGATGTACATACTCAAGAAATTAATTTTGAAAACTTTGAAAAAAGAGAAAGACAAATTCAAAATGAAATAGCAGCTAACATATCTGAATTGGATAGTACTAGGATGCAAAAAGAAGATTTGGCAAAAGAATTTTATGAGATTGATAGTAAAAGAAATAAAATAGTAAAAAGTTTAGAAGAAGTAAATGCTAAGAAAGAAGAAGCTGATAAAAAAGTAAAATTATATGAGAATAATATAAATGCATATCAAAGTGAGAAGAGAATAAAAGAATCAAGACTAAAATTCTTAGAGGAAACAGAAAGAGAAAAAGAAGGATATATTAAAAGTGTAAAATCACTTTTAAAAGATTGTGAAAACATCAAAGAATTAGGAAAGGGTATGCATGGAGTATTAGCAAATATAATTGAAGTTCCAGAAGAATATCAAACGGCAATAGAGATGTGTTTAGGTGCAAGTCTTCAAAATATTGTAACAGATACAGAAGAAGATGCTAAAAAGTTAGTAGAACATCTAAGAAAAAATAATCTAGGAAGAGCATCATTTTTACCTATAACATCAGTAAGAGGAAAAAAACTAGATAGAATAAAAGGAAAAGAACCAGGTGTAATTGGAATTGCATCAGATTTGATAAAATATGATAGAAAATATGAGCAAATAGTAACTAATTTACTAGGAAGAACAGTAATAGTAGATAATATGGATACAGCAATAAAAGTAGCAAAACAAAATGGATATTCATTTAGAATAATTACTGTAGAAGGTGATGTGATTAATCCATCAGGAGCAATTACGGGAGGCTCAGTTACTAAGAAGACTGTAAATATCTTAGGAAGAGGAAGAGAAATAGAAAAACTTCAAAAAGAAATAAAGGCGTTAGAAGAAAAAATAAAAAAACAAGAGCAAGAAAAGAAAGAGTATGAAGACTCAATTGAAAACATTTTTGAAGAAGCAAGTAGCTGGGAGAAAGAACTTCAAGAGATTGATATAACATATGCAACGGAAAAACAAAAGTTGGTTTCAATTGAAGAAAATATTAGTAAAATAGAGCAAAGAGTAAATAAGCTAAAAGAAGAGAAAGAAAAACTAAAGGAAGAAAAAGAAAATGCAGTAAATAAAAAACAAGCTATTCAAGAAGAAATTAGTAAATTAACAGAAGAAACAGAAAAATTAACAAATATTATTCAAGAATTTGCCGAACTTAATAAAGATAATCAAAAATTTGTAGATGATTTGAATTTTGATATTACAAACTTAAAAATATCAGTATCATCATTTGACGAAAGTGAAGCATCTATTGAAGAACTACAGGAAAGAATAAATGCAGAGGTAGAAAACACAAAACAAAGTATTGAGCATAAAACAAGACAAATAGAAGAGATAAAACAAGATAATTTAACTTTAAATGAGTCAATAAAAGATATAGAAGAAAAAATTGAGAAAATAAAAGAAGAAGTAAAAAACAGCGGAAGTAAAATAGAAGAATTAAAACAAGATAGAATAGACAAAAATGAAAAACTAAAATCAAGAGAAGACGAAATAAATGATAAATTTAAAGTTATAGAAGATTTAAAAGCACAAGTGGTAAAAATAGATGTTAAGAAAACAAAAATAGAAGATGATATGAATGGTATTATTAACAAAATGTGGGAAGAATATGAGTTAACACCAAATAATGTAAAAGATTGTAGAAGACCTGAAAATGTTCAGTTAACACAGAAAAAAGTAAATAGTTTAAGAAAAGAATTAAAAGAGCTTGGAAGTGTTAATGTAGATGCAATAGAAGAATATAAAAACATGAAGGAAAGATATGACTTTATGTGTGAACAAAGAGTAGATTTAGAGGATACAATGGCAAAATTAAGAAAGATAATCACAGACATGACACAAACAATGAAAGAACAATTTAGAAATAAATTTGATTTAATTAATAAGAATTTTGCAGAAGTATTTAAAGAACTATTCGGTGGAGGAAATGCTTCACTAAAACTAGAAGATGAAGATAATATCCTAGAGTGTGGAATTGATATAAATGTTCAACCACCAGGAAAGAAATTACAAAATATGATGTTATTATCAGGAGGAGAGAAAGCATTTACAGCAATAGCATTATTATTTGCAATATTAAAAATAAATCCAGCACCATTCTGTGTACTAGATGAAATAGAAGCAGCACTAGATGATGTAAATGTATATAGATTTGCAGATTACTTAAAGAAGTTCTCGGAGAATACACAGTTCCTAGTTATAACACATAGAAAAGGTACAATGGAAGCAGCAGATACAGTATATGGTGTAACAATGGAAGAAAACGGAATATCAAAATTATTATCAATGAAATTAGCAGAGGTGAGACAATAGTCTCATCTCTTTTAAACTATAAATTTAACAATTCCAAGAATTATAAGTAAAATACCAGAAACTATAGACCATATATTTGATGGTAATTTTGAAAAGCTATAAAGCTTTTTACCTAAAAAATTTCCTGATTTTAAGAAAAATAATTGGAAAAATCCTACTAAAAAAGGAAAGACATAAGTATTAATTCCTATAACGCTTCCACCAATTCCAACACATAAAGAATCTATTGAAAGTGCAAAACCAAGAAAAAGGGCCTCTTTACTATCTATTTTATTTGAATTATCAAAATCTGATGATACAGGATCTTTTATTATCTTTATGGTTATTCCTAAAAATTTTATGAAGAACGAATATGTTTTTTGATAATTGAAGTCTCCTATTTTTTGGTTTCCAAATTTTTCTTCTTTCTTTTCTTTTTTTAAAGCTTGAAAACAAATGAATATTCCCATTATGATAAATAAAAAACTACCTAAATAATCTATTACAAAGTTGGGAAATATAAGTTTTAGGATATTTCCTAAATATAAAGATATTAGTGTAACTATAAAAGATATTAGGAAAATAACTAACTTTCCATTAAATGAAATTGTTGTATTTCTTATTCCATAAGTAATTCCAATACCAAGAGAGTCTATACTACTAGATATAGCTAAAAGAATTGTAGTAAATAACATAATAATACCCCCTATAACATATTATGACAAAATTCTTAATATGTTAGGGAAACTTTATTGAATAAAAAAGTAATAAAAATAGTATGTCCCACATAGATATTAAAAGAAACAAATGAAAATTAGGGAAGTGTTCCTAAATGGACAAAATGTCCAAAAGAAAACGTCCCCAATGGACAAGGAGGAAAATATGTGGGAAACATTAAGAAAAGAAGAGGTTTTAAGAGAACTTAAGACAAATACGAGAAGTGGATTAAACGATGAAGAAGTAATATTTAGACGAAGTAAATATGGAGAGAATAAATTAGAGGATAAGCCTAAAGAAAGTTTACTAATTAAGTTCTTGAAACAATTTAATGATTTTATGATTATCATTTTAATAATAGCATCAATTATATCAGCAGCAGTTTCGTATTTTCAAGGAGAAAATGATTATATAGACTCAGTGATTATAATAGCGATTGTAATATTGAATGCAATTATGGGAGTGGTACAAGA
This sequence comes from uncultured Clostridia bacterium, assembly GCA_944392525.1. The sequence continues at coordinate 7,112 of CALXXB010000042.1, forward strand.
AGCAAAAGCTGAAAAGTCAATTGAGGCATTAAAAGAGATGACTCCACCTAGAGCAAAAGTTATAAGGAGTGGAGTAACTGAAGAGATAAATGCTGAAGAATTAGTACCAGGAGATATTATAATTTTAGAAGCGGGAAATTATGTACCAGCAGATTGTAGATTACTAGAGAGTCACAATTTGAAAATAGAAGAGTCAAGTTTAACAGGCGAGACAGAAGCAGTTTTAAAAAATGCAGATATGATTGCTAAAAAAGGTGTTGCTTTAGGTGATATGCTAAACATGGCATTTATGGCAAGTATAGTTGTAAATGGAACTGGTAAAGCAGTAGTTACAGATACAGGAATGAATACTAATGTTGGTAAAATTGCAGGAATGATAATAGAAGATGAAACGCCAGAAACACCAATACAAAAGAAGTTAGGACAAGTAGGAAAAGTTTTAGGACTTGTTTGCTTAGGAATCTGTGTATTAATATTTTTAATTGGAATGATAAAGAAAATAGATCCAATAGAAATGTTTATGACATCAGTAGGACTTGCAGTTGCAGCTATTCCGGAAGGGCTTCCTGCAATAGTAACAATTGTATTATCTATTGGAGTAACTAAGATGGCAAAAAATAATGCTATAATTAGAAAATTACCTGCTGTAGAAACTTTAGGAAGTAGTAAAGTAATCTGCTCAGATAAAACAGGAACTTTAACACAAAATAAGATGACAGTTGTAGAAATAAAAGCGAATAATGATAATTTTGCATTAGAGCTTGGAAGCATGTGTACTGATTGTGATATTCTATATGAAAGAGGAAAAATAGAAGTAAAAGGGGAGCCAACAGAAGTGGCTATAGTGGAAGGAGCATTGAAATATAATAAAAATAAAACAGAACTATATCACATGATGCCAAGAATAAATGAAATACCTTTTGACTCGAACAGAAAAATGATGACAACAATACATAAATTAGACAAAGGTTATAGAATAATAACCAAAGGAGCGCCAGATGTCCTATTAAATAAATGTAATTTATCTGTTGGAGAAAAAAATAGAATAAAATCTCAAAATGAAATGATGGCAGGAAAAGCTTTAAGAGTAATTGCAGTAGCATATAAAGATATTTCTGTTTTACCTCAAAAAATAGAATCTAATTTTATAGAAACAGGCTTAAAATTTGTCGGATTAATTGGAATGATAGACCCACCGAGAGAAGGAGTAAAAGAGGCAGTTGAAACTTGTAAGAGGGCAGGAATTAAAACAGTTATGATTACAGGAGATCATATAGTAACTGCAAAAGCTATAGCTAAAGAGCTAAATATTTTAGGAAAATATGATAAAGCTATAACAGGCCAAGAATTAGATAAAATACCACAAGATAAATTAGAAAAAGAAATTAAAGATTATTCAGTATTTGCGAGAGTAACTCCTGAACACAAAGTAAGAATAGTCAAAGCTTGGCAGAGTACGGGTGCTGTTGTAGCAATGACAGGAGATGGAGTAAATGACAGTCCAGCACTTAAAAATGCAGATATAGGAATTAGTATGGGAAAGAATGGAACAGATGTAGCTAAAAGTGCATCTGATATGATACTTACAGATGATAATTTTGTTACAATTGTAAAAGCTGTAAAACAGGGAAGAAATATATACGACAATATAAAAAAAGCAATTCATTTTTTAATAGCAACAAATATTGGAGAAATAGTGACAATTTTTATGGGATTAGTATTAGGATTGAAATCACCACTTCTTGCAATACAATTATTATGGGTTAATTTAGTAACAGATTCACTTCCAGCTATTGCAATTGGATTAGAGCCACCAGAAAAAAACATTATGTCTAGAAGTCCTGTAGATAGTAAAAAAGGAATTTTTGCAGATGGATTATGGAATAAAATTATTGTAGAGGGGATAATGCTTGGAATGCTAACATTAATAGCATTTAGCATAGGAAACAAGTATTATGGATTAGAAGTTGGAAGAACTATGGCATTTATATGTTTAGGTATATTAGAACTTGTTCACAGTTTTAATATAAAAAGTGAAGAATCTATCTTTAAAGTTGGAATTTTTGAAAATAAATTCCTAATAGGAAGTTTTTTATTAGGAGTGCTTATACAAACTATTGTAGTTATAGTACCAGTCTTTGCAAACATATTTAATTTAGTACCATTAACTAGTACACAATGGATAATAGTAGGGGGGATATCAATACTTCCAATTCCGATTATGGAACTACAGAAAAAAGTAAACGAGATAAAATTTGGAAAAATAATTTATACTGAAAAACAAAAAACTTAAGATAATACAAAAAAGAAGTTTTATTATTAATAAAGCTTCTTTTATTTTTTTATAAATCTTATAATTTCATCATCTGGTATATCTAATGCTTTCACAATCTTTTTGAAGGTCGAAACTCTTGTGTTTTCTTCGTTATGTTCTAGACGTTGTAAATGTCTCGAACTAATACCGATTTCTTCTGCAAGTTCTTCTTGTGATAATTTATGTCTTTTTCTGTATTGCTTTATCATCTTTTACCTCCAACATAAGATTTTAGTTATTATATTATAGTTATAGTTGAATTAGAACGACATTTTTGTCTTAATAGGATATAATAAGCTGTTTCAGAATTATTGTAAAAACAAATCTCATACAAAAATTGAACAAAAAAGATTCTCAAAAAAACACTAAAATACTTGCAAAAACTTTAAAAATGTGGTAGAATAGCTATGCTTTGAGAATTAGCGTAGCTATTTTTCAAATCTCTACTTACAGTAAATGTAGGTTAAAAATCCAAAGGGAGGTGAAAATAATGAACAAATACGAAAGTATTATCATTGTTAATCCAAATGTAGATGAAGAAGGTCTAAAAGCTTTAGAGGAAAAATTTACAGGATTAATTAATGAAAACGGTAAAGTAGAATCAGTTGAAAATATGGGTAAGAAAAAATTAGCTTACGAAATTAAAAAGTTTGCTGAAGGAACATACTTACTATTCAACTTTGAATCAAAACCATCAGCAATAGCTGAAATTGAAAGAGTTTACAGAATTACAGATGAAATTTTAAAACACATTGTTGTAAAAAAAGATGAATAATTAAAAATAAAAATAAGGACCTATTATTAAAGTAGGAAAGGTGATAAAAAAATGAACAAAGTTATATTAATGGGAAGATTAACAAGGGATCCAGAAGTAAGATATACACAAACAAATAATACACTAGTTGCATCTTTTAGTTTAGCAGTAAATAGAAGATTTGTTAGACAAGGAGAAGAAAGACAAGCAGATTTTATAAATATTGTTGCTTGGAGCAAACTAGGAGAATTTTGTAGTAAATACTTTAAAAAAGGTCAACAAGTAGGAATAGTCGGAAGAATTCAAACAAGAAACTGGGATGATGACCAAGGTGTAAAACATTATGTAACAGAAGTAGTTGCAGAGGAAGCATATTTTGCAGATAGTAAAAGAGATCAAGATATTGGAAGCTCTACTTTTGAAAACACATTTGGAAATACACAACCAGGAAGCATGGGATCAGATTTTGAAATTTCTTCAAGTGATGACCTACCATTCTAATAAGATTAGGGGGGAAATAATAAAATGGCAGATAAAAAACAAAATAAGAGAAATAAAAATTATGATGATGACTACAATCCAAGATTCAGAAAACAAAGAAAAAAAGTATGTCTATTATGTAGTGATAAAAACTTCGTATTAGATTATAAAAATCCTGAACAATTAAGAAAATTTATTAATGATAAAGGAAAAATATTACCAAGAAGAACAACAGGAGCTTGTAGTAAACATCAAAGAGA
>CALXXB010000043.1 GCA_944392525.1 uncultured Clostridia bacterium
CTTGTTACATAAGATACTTTTGTATTATAAAACTCTGTACCATAAAGTATTTTTTCAACTCCATCTAAATTATTTGTATGCTCACTAAAAGATAAAGCTTCAAACTGGAATATTCTAACCTCATTTAAGAAATTTCTTGGATCCATACAATATTCTACTGCTTGCCTTGAAGAATCTACCCATCCTGCATCTACTTCAACATTATATTCTCCGAGGTTTAGTGTTTTTCCATCTATCAGAATAGTTTTTAGGGACTAGGTTTTTACCAAATTCATTTTCATTGTCAATAACATAATTCCAATCTAAATTTGTATATAAAGCTGTAAACTTCCAATTAGGATATTTTTTAGATAGTTCTTCTAAATATGGCTTATAGCTATCCGGGAAATCTTCTATGCCGTTAGAACTGTTCTCTCCATTTACAATAACAAAAATTATGCACCCCAAAAAAAGAACTATACCAAGTACTATATATGTTTTTTTATCTTTTAAAATGTTCATTATTCTTTCTCCTTTGCCTTTACTATAATCCTTTCTTTAGAATCATTTGTACATGTAATTAGAGTTACCTGTTTTTCTCCTTCTGTTTCTTGTGATAAACAGCTTACATCATCTGGTAATACCTTATATATGTTATAAATTTCATATTCTACTCTTCCTACATTATTATCAATTATAAAAAGATTATTTCCTACATTTAAATTCTTTAAATTATGAAACATGTTTTTATTTTTAAAATTATGTCCTGCTATACAAAAGTTCCCAGATGTATTTGGCTTTGCACCCCAAAACTTTACAACTGATATATTTAAAGATTCATTTGAATATGTTTTTAGCACATAAGTCTCCAAATTAATTTCAGGTATTTCCAATTTTGCTATAACATCATATCCTTTATATTCTAAAGTAACCTCTTCTTTCGGATACTCTTTTTTTATCTCCTCACCTTTCTTTTCTTTATCTGCATTACTTACGTTCGTACTAACATTTTGTGTCTTATAATTTTCCTCTTTTATGTTTTTTTCTTTATATTCTTCTATTCCAAGCCATGTTAAGATACTAAAGACAATCGCAACTAGAAATATATTAACAACTCTTTTTTTACTTTTTGTTTTCATTTGCTTATCCTTCCTAAGATGAGATGCTTTTATATGTAAGTAAATGAGAAAATCTCATTTACTTTTTTGATTATTTTACAATTTTCTTCTTGTTATAATAAATAATTGTCCCTGTTAATATAGCCAATATTGTAGAAATTGGAAGATAGATATTTGTACCTGTTTTTGGAAGTTTAGTTGGCATTGTATTTTCAGTTATATTTTCTGTTACATTTTCCTCTACTTCTACTGGTGGCGTTATTTCTTCTTCTGGAGTAGTCTCTGTTGTTCCATTATTTGTTCCACCTGTTGTTGGAGGTGTTGTTTGTGCTTGTTCTACTACTGTAAAATCAAATGTTTTTTCCGCAATCACTGTATCTGAATTATCTCTATCTATTAATTTTAATGTAATTTGATAATCTCCAGCTTCACTAAATATTCCTCTTACATTTAATACCTGTGATACATCTTTTCCACCAATTGCATATCCTTGTTCTTCTCCCCAACCACTTTCAATTATGTCATGGTCTAAACTTTGTTCATCTGTTCCTATTAGCTGTACATCACCTGTTCCTGTTGCTTCAGCTACAAGTCTTGCTTTATCATAGTATTTTCCCATAGGTGAAGAATAGGAAAGTTTCATTTCATTTTCTTGACCTTTAACAAGTTCTCCATTTACTGATTCTAGATTTAATGTATAATCTACATATTGTGGCTCTACTGTTACATTCTTAGTAATTGGTGTTGTTATATCATCATAATTAACAGATGCATCTGAATTTGCTAATCCTTCTGCTGTTACATTAAATTCTGTTGGATTTGAAGTTGTTAAATCTTCCTTTGCTCTAAATGTTACGCTCATAGTTGTTCTTGGGTTTGTCCCTCCAGTACTATCATAGAAAACAACTCTTACTTTAGTTCCAGTATCATTTGGTGTTCCACCTTCTGCTGATACATATTCAAATATGCTATTATCATAAGCAATATCAACTGTATATGAACCAAGTGCCTGACCAAAATCCACATTTACTCTTACTTCTTCTCCAGGTCTTACTAAATCTTTAGAAGTTTCAACATTTATTGAATTTAATTGATCTGCATAAACATTTCCTGTAAAAATAGCAACACTTATTATCATTAATATACTTATAATACTAACTATTTTTTTCATTAAAATTTCCTCCTTTTTTTATTTATATATTTTTATTATGTCGAATTTTGTTATTTTTTATTTAACAATTTCTAGAAGGATTTTTTTATTATTGTTTTTAAGCATAAAAAAACGTAATAGAAATTTTTTCTATTACGCAATTTTTTATTTTTTCTTTTTTATTTTATAAAATTTAAAATTTTTGGAATAAATATAATTAGCCCTACAATCACACTTGTAATCGCCAAAACAAGTACCGCTCCTGCTGCTACATCTTTTGCAATTTTAGCTTTTTCATTTTTTTCTTTGGTTATCATATCAACAACTGTTTCAATTGCTGTATTAAATAATTCTGCTGAAATTACTAATCCAAACATAGTAACTAAAATAATCCAATCTAATGAACTCACTTTAAATACTATTCCTGCAATTATTACTAAAATCATTACAAATATATGTATCTTCATATTTCTTTCTGTTTTAAACGATGTCCCTATTCCAGATATTGCATATTTAAAACTATTAATTAATTTCTTTGTTTTTGTTTTCATTTTTCTCTTCTCTTTCTATTATATATTTTTTTACTAAACTTGTATAAACAATTAAGTAACATACTGATATTAAAAATCCTGCAATTACATCACTTGTATAATGTACTCCTAAATAAATTCTACTTATTCCAATAAATATTATTAGAATACTTAGGAAAGTTATTAATATTACTTTTAATTTTTTATTTTTTAAATATTTATGTAATAAATAAATTAAAAATCCATAGAAAGCCATACTTACCATTGAATGTCCCGATGGGAAGCTATAGCCTGTTTCAGAGATTAACCTAAAATCATCTGGTCTTGGTCTTTGTATTATATTTTTTAATAATATATTTAAAATTGTTGCAATTACAACATTTAGTAAAATAGTAAAACTTATTTTTTTATTCTTAATTAAAATACAGGATATCACAGTTAAAACTCCAACTACTATTGCTCCACCTAAATTTGTGATTACTAGCGCAATTGGTGTTACAGATGGATTTATCAAACTTGAAACTATTGCATATCCCATTATATCTAATTTCATTATTTCCTTTTCAAATACATCTTCTACAATTTCAAGTATTATTAATAATAATATAAATAACATTATCCATTTTAGATTTTTTATTCCAAATTCCTTTACTTTTGTTATTTTCTCTCTCATTTATATTCTCTTTTCTAAAAAATATATATCTATTGTATCATTCATTTATAAAATTTTCAAATAATATAAAAAAGAACAGATTTTTTAATTCTATCCTAAAACTTTTTTAATATTTTATTCTTAACACTTATGCAAAATCTTTTTGCTTTCCATTTTTAGCTACTATTAATCCTATTAAATTAATATTAATATAACTCATATAATAGTCTCTTACGTTACTCCATCTTATTACTCATAATTATATGTAATTTTCCTAAATTTAATCAACTTACTTCTGTAACTTTCTTGTAGCTTCGCTCGGCAAGAAATGACACTACTTTCTAGTAGTGTCATTATAAAAACTATTAATTATTCTTTTACTTCATATCCTGCATCTTCTACTGCTTTTTTTAGTACTTCTGTATCTACATCTTCTTTTAAACTAACTTCTGCTGTTTTATTTTCTAAGTCTACCTTTACAGATTTTACTCCTTTTACTTCTTTTAGAGCTGTTTCTACTTTTTTAACACAATGCATACAGCTCATTCCTTCTACATTTAATGTTTTTACTATTTTTTCCTTTCCAAACATTTTATTTACCTCCTTTATATTTTTATCTTAATCTTAACGCATTTAATATTACTGTTAAACTACTTAAAGTCATAGCTAAACCTGCTATCATTGGATTTATTGATATCCCTATTGGTTTTAATATTCCTATTGCGATTGGTATCATTAAACTATTGTAGAAAAATGCCCAGAATAAGTTTTGCTTTATATTTCTTATTGTTTTTTTACTAATTGTTATTAAATCTAATATTTTACTTAAATCATTTTTCATTAATATAACATCTGATGAGTCCATTGCTATATCTGTTCCAGAATTTACGCTAACACCTATATCTGCTGTTGCTAATGCTGGACTATCATTTATTCCATCTCCACACATTAAAACTTTCTTTCCTTGTTTTTTCAAGTCTTTTATTGTATTTGTTTTTTCTTCTGGTACTACATCTGCAATTACTTTTGATATTCCTATTTCTTTAGCAATTAGTTTTGCAGTTTCTATATTATCCCCTGTTAGCATTATTGTTTCTATGTTATTTTCATTTAATTTCTTTATTACCTCTTTTACATTTTCTCTTACTAAATCATTTACTCCAATTAAAGCAATTACTTTGTTTTCTTCTACTACATAGATAATACTATTTCCTTTTTTAGCCAATTCTTGCTCTTCTTTTTTATATTTATCTATGTTTTCATCTTCAATATTAAAATGTTCTAATATTTTGTAGTTTCCAAGTATGTATTCTTTTCCTTCTACTTTTCCTGTAATTCCTAAACCACTTAAATTCTTGAATTCTTCTACATTATATTTTCCTAGTTTATGTTCTTTTAAGTATTCTTCAAATGCTTTTGCTATTGGATGTGTTGATCTTGCTTCTATACTTCCTGTAATTCTTAATATTTCTTCTTCATTTAAATTACTACTATAATTTAATACTTCTGAAATTTTTAATTTTCCATATGTTAATGTTCCTGTTTTATCAAATACTATTGTATCTATATTTTTAGCATTTTCTAGTATTTCACTTTTCTTTACTAATATTCCAGACTTCGCACATTTTCCTTCACTTACTACTATTGCAAGTGGTGTTGCAAGTCCAAGTGCGCAAGGACAAGCAACTACCAATATTGTTACAAATGTTGTTAGTGCTTCTCCAATATCAGAACCTAATATTAAATAAAATATAAATGATACTATTGCAATTAATATTACTATTGGTACAAAATATCCACTTACTTTATCTGCCACTCTTGCTATTGGTGCTTTTGTATTACTTGCTTCTACTACTAATTTTACAATTTGTGATATAGTAGAATCTCTTCCTATTTTTTCTGCTTCATATTCTAAATATCCATCATAATTAATACTTCCTGCAATTACTTTATCACCTTGTTTTTTACTTGCTGGCTTACTTTCTCCTGTTAAAAATGACTCATCTAAATGTGCTTTTCCACTTATTATTTTTCCATCTACTGAAATTCTATCTCCTGCATGACTAACTACAGTATCTCCTTTTTTTATTTCATCTATTGTTACTTCCTTTTCTTTACCATCAATTTTAACAGTAGCTTTACTTGGTGTTATTTGTACTAGTTTTTGAATAGCTTCTTTTGTTTTATCTTTACTTATTCCATCTAAATATCTACCAAGTTTTATGAAGAATATTACTATTGCTGATGATTCAAAGTATAATTCATGTACAAAAGAATTATCTCCTCTTATTATCATAATCATACTATATGTACTATATAGAAAACTACTTAATACTCCTATTGCGACTAAGGTATCCATATTAGGAGCTTTATGTATTAAGTTCTTAAATCCACTTTTAATAATATCAAATCCATAACCTAAAAATGCAATTGTAAGTATAAATAACACTACTGCATAATTAATAGGATTTTCATGCATATTCAAAGATTCAAATATTGGAAGTCCCATCATATGCCCCATTGATATGTATAGAAGTATTACTGCAAGGACACCAAATACTATAAATAGTATCTTATCTCTTTTATGGTTATTTTCTTCCTCTTTTCCTGTATATTCTCCTAAACTTTTAAATCCTGCTTTTTTTACAAAAGTATCTAGCATTTTTCTATCTACTTTTGTTTCGTCATATTCCACTTGAGCTGTTGCCATAACTAGATTTACACTTGCAGAAGTTATTCCATCTTGTTTATTTAAGTATTTTTCTAACCCATTAGAACAAGCACTACAAGTCATACCATCTATTTTTAATACAATTTTTTGCATTATTGAAACCTCCTAAATAAATTTACAACTTCATCTATTATTTCATAGTTTCCTTTTTCTAAATCATTATATACACAAGTATACATATGATTTTCTAATATATGATTTGCTAGACTTTTTATTGACTTATTTATTGCAGATAGTTGAATTAGTACATCATCACAGTATCTATCTTCTTCTATCATTTTCTTTACTCCTCTTACTTGCCCTTCTATTCTATTTAATCTATTATTTATTGTTTTCTTTTCTTGTTCACTTCTCTTTGTTTGTTTCTTACAACAATTATTTTCCAACATTCTCACCTCAAAATGTATTATATACCCCTTTGGGTATTTTGTAAAGAGAGGGGTATATTTATTGTTGACTTTATTTTTCTATATTGTTATTATATATAAAAATTGGAGGTATTATTATGATACCAATATATTATCCTTGGACAGATTGGGAAATGGATTTTATAAATTCAAATGATGAATGGGATTGGAAATGGAAAAAAGATACCCCACAAGAAATAAAAAACACTATAAAGAATAGATTGATTATTATAATAGAAAATGGAACTAAAATATAAATAATTAATACTATTTTAAGGAGTTGAATTACTTATGGTTTTTAATCCAAAATGGTTGCTATGGTTAGATGAAGATAAAAACGGAAATTTAACAAGACTAAAATCAGATACTCCAAAAGATATAAGGAAAGAGTACGAAAGCTTATTAAAAGAAGAACAAAAAAGTATAAAGAAAAATGGTTTGAAAAAGACTATTTTTTAGTATACTTATATATAACTATATAAATAGAAGACCAACAGACTCTTAATCTGTGGGTCTTCAGTATTATTTTTGGTTTTCTTTGTTATTTTATAGTTTTCTATATCTATCTTTTCATTATTATAAAATACATTCTCTAAATTCTTTGTTTTAATTAATTCTTCTTTCTTTTGCTTAGTTAATTTCTTTATAGCATATTCTAATTTAGATGCTAAAGATTTATTTTCACATTCCCATACCGCTTCTAATTTCTTAGCAGAATGAGTAAAAGTATATTTTGCACACTTTTCATTTTTAGAAAAATGTTCCTCCATTCTTCTATCTATATCTACAGTAATTCCTGTATAAATAGAATTATCCATGCATCTAAGCATATATACGTAATACATTCTATTCTACTCCCTTATAACTCCAAGTATTTCCATTATCAGTTGAATAATATATTTTACTATTTCCACCTTCATAATCACCATCACTACCTTGACCAACTTCTAAAGTAAGTGTTCCATCATCATCTTTTTCAGGCAATTCATAATAGTCATAAATATTCATATTCTCTTCTGTTTGTTGTACATTCATTCTTGTAAAGCTTACTCCTCCATCTTTTGTAATATATAATTCAGATGTATATCCGCTTGCATCTGGCATCGTGATGAATCCTAAATTTTCATCAAAGAACTTTATGCTACTTCCTCTTTTAAATACCTTTTCTCCTTCATTTCCGAAGCCATTAAATACTACTTGCCATGTTTTACCACCATCTGTTGTTTTCTTAATATCGCCAAAAGCAATTCCCATTGCAACATCTTTAAACTCTAACATAAATCCTACATTTGTATTTACAAATTGCAAATCTTGTACTGATGTGCTATCTAAATTTACTGTGTTCCAATTTTGTCCCATATCATCTGAATATATTAAATATTCCCATCCATTATTATAATATACAAAAAATGTTTTTTCTTCTTCTATTTGATAAGTTCTGTCTTCAAATCCATCAACACTTGAAAACTCTCCCGGAACTTCTATTATATTTTCTCCATCATAACTAATATATAAAATTCCATTTCTAATCTTATAATCATTTGCTTTTACATATATTCCACCATTATAATTATTTAAGTCGTCACCTTTATAGGCCCCACAATCTAGCACTTCTGCTTTTGTTTTATCCATTGAAACCTCACATAAAGTTATAGTTCCGCCTTCTTTTATTATATCTGTTTTTTCGTCTAATTCACAGTCTTCATTTAATGCTATCACATAGCAAGGAACATCATTTTTATATAATACAATAGCAATTGTTCCATATTGTTTACAATCTTCATATTTATATAATTCATCTTGTTCTTTCTTACTTATTGTAATTCCTTTTGAATCCACCATTACGCTTGTCTCTTCTCCATATTGTGAAAATGTTTGCCAACCTCCAAGTATAGCATTTGTTACATAGTAATAAGATATTCCATTTCCACGGTCTCCATAAGTTGCAACAAATTCTTCCAAATTTCCATCTTTATTTTTATATGTAATAGAACAAATATCACTTGTAAGCCATTGTGTCTTAATAGGACCTTCCACCTCGTTCGTAAATATTTCCTTATCTTTTGCAAATAAAACTTTCGTATTTTTATAATAAGTAATTTCTCCTGTCTTATTATTTCTTTTTAATACTAACTCATTAGAAAAGTCTTTTGAAAACTCTACTATCCATTTGTTTTCAAATCCATTATTTATCATAAAAGCAATATTTATTATTGTAAAAACAACTAAAAATACATATGTAATAATATTTTTCATAAAATTCTTTTTAATATTTACTAATGTTAAAAAGATTAATCCTAATGTTATTATAATTATTTCATTTATAATATAAAATAATATATCACTTATATACTCATAAGAACGTGGTTTTAGTACAAACAAATACCCAATTTGTAATATAAAAGTAAGAACAAATACTATACATGATATTATTCCTACAGTTCTTTTAAAAATTTTTATTCTTATTTCTCTTTTTTCTTTCTTTAATGTAACTTTTTCAACCGCTTCTTCTATTTTCTTTTCTATATCTTCTTTACTTACTTTTTCTTTTCCTCTTTCTCCATTTAAAATTTCAGAAACATCTACGTCAAATACTTCTGCAAGTGAACTAAGTATTGTTATATCTGGAAAACTTAGTCCTCTTTCCCATTTTGATATCGCTTTATCTGTTAATCCTATTTTTTCTGCCAATTCTTTTTGAGTCATATTTTTTTCTTTTCTTAATTCTTTTATGAAACTTCCAAACTTTAAATTATCCATTTTTTCCTCCTTTGATTTAAGAAAAGTTTATCACCAATATCATTTTTGTTCAAGCGACTGTTAGTAGAATTGTTGATTTTACTTGAAAAATAGATAAAAAAACAAGGAGAAAAATTCTCCTTTATTTTTTTCAATTATTACATCGTTTCTAATGATGACATTAAACTTGTATATTCGTCATAAGCACTTTGTGTTGTAAAAACTATTTGTCCATCTTCTATTTGCCATTCATCTTTATTCTCACTTAAGAAATTAAATATACTTTCTAAATCATCTAAAGCTGTTTTGGCCTCTTCTTGTGCTGTTTTTAAGTCTTCCATTGATGTTTTCAAACCTTCACTTGATTCCTCATCTATTGCAAGTTGTTTATATAATTCTTTGTAATATTCTCCTACATCTTTATTATCTATTTGTGAAAGTAAGTTATCCTCATCTGCATATTCATCCATTTTAGTTATATAATCAGTTATGGCTTGTCTCATAGTTGCGATTTCAGCCTTACTATTTGTAAAATCAGGGCCATCTTCTTCTATATTTTCAATTGAAACTAAATTCATAATCTTTTCTTCATCTAAACTGTTTGATAAATCTTTAGTAGCAACTACCATCTCATTCATATAATCTTTTAATGTTTTTTCAACTATCGCATAAGAACCTGTTGTTTTTATTTCCATGTCTATTGGTTCTTCTACTAATGTTCCGTCTTCATTTGTCATTTGTATTTCTGATAACTTGTTTACTTCTGCTATTAATTTTCCTGTCTGGTTTCCATGATAAAAAATAAAACCTCCTGCTACTAAAAGAATAAGAACTACTATTACTACAACAGTTATTATAACCTTCTTCTTACTCTTTTTTGCTTCTTTCTTTTCCACCTTTTCTTCCATATTAATCCATCCCTTCTTATTTTTAATTCTTTTTCATTATACTATTTATATTTTCTATTTACAAGTAATTATTATTTTTTAGAAAAAAATTAAGAAAGTATAAATTATACTTTCTTATTAGTCCTATAAGTATCAAAAAACAAAGTATAAATATAAGTTAATTAATACTTAAAATTTATACTTTGTATCTTTTTTGTTATTTATTATTTTAATTTATTACATCTTATTTGGCATTTCCATTCCAAGTAATGCTGTTCCTTCTTTTAATACTTTAGCAGTAGCATAACTTAAATATACTCTTGCATCTTGTACCTCTTTATCATCTACCATTATTTTATTTTCATTGTAGAAACTACTATATGCTTTTGCTAAATCTATTAAGTATCTTGATAAAATTGATGGTTCTTCTTTTTCTGTTACTGCAACTAATGTATCTTCAAAATTATATATTAATTTTAATACTTCTT
>CALXXB010000044.1 GCA_944392525.1 uncultured Clostridia bacterium
GTAATCTTATCACATGCTACAATCAGCTTTGAACCTAAAGGAGCATCTTTTATATGTTCTATTGTATGCTTTTTTCTTTCTTCCCATTCTAATGATTTATCTGGCTCAGATGCATCATATACATAATCTCTAACTTTTTTTCCAAATTCTTTTTCAATATCATCAAAGCTATATGGCGTATCTTCTACTACATCATGCAATATTCCAGCTGCTACTATATCTTCATCACACCCATTTCTTTGTAAAATCATACCAACAGTAAATGGATGAAAAATCATATTAACATCTTCTACTTTCCTTTTTTGATTTTTATGTGCCTTTGTTGCAAAATAAATTGCATATTCAATTTTGTCTTTTCCTCTATACATAATAATACCTCCTTAAAAATTATATACAAGTATTTTGGTTTTTTCAATAAAATATTTACATTTTCTACAAAAGGTGATACTATAATCCAGTAATGGAAAACATCAACTGTATATGTAAGGAGGTTCGGTATGACTATACAGCACCTGCCGCTAACTGTCGAATTTCTGGGAACTCCGGAAGCCGGCAAAACAACAACTGTTCATCGGCTAGAAAAAGTCTTGTCTAAAAAATACAGGACCTCAATAGCCCAAGAGTCTGCTGAAATAGTTCCATCTATCTTTCCAAAAGGTAGTATGGAAGCTCATTTCTGGATGCGCCTCAAAACCGCACAATATCTTTTGGAGAATCAAGTATCCAAAGATGACTATGATGTACTTCTGGTGGACCGTGGAATTGTTGACACACTTTTCTGGGATTACTACTACCATAACATTGGGAAGCTTTCTTCTGAGCAAGTTAAAATTGCTAAAAACTTCCTTAAAAGTATTGGTATAAATCTTCCTGACTTAGTCGTGTTAATGACAACCACACCTGAAGAAGCAATCAGACGTCGCGGTGGCGAAGGACGTATCGTGACAATGGATTTTCTAAAGAGGTTCAATCACTTTCTTCAATCTTTTATTAAGACAGTATCTTGTCCTGTGTTCTATTTGGACACTACTAATCTTTCTAAAGATGAAGTTATTGATGTTCTTCTTGGTAAAATCTATGAACTGTAAAAAAAACAACTCCAAAATTCAACGCTATAACGCATGAATTTGGAGTTGTTTTTTATCTTTTATCCTTTTATTATTTTATCTATTGATTGTTCTCTCATCTCTTTCAATAATTTACAACTATTGTCTAATTTTGCTTGTTCTTCTTCGTCTAAATCCAAATCTAATAATTCTCTTACACCATTACTATTTATAACAGCTGGAACTCCAATATAGATATCATCTTGACCATATTGTCCATCTTTTAAATATGTAGATACTGTTAAAATAGAATTTTCATTATTAAGTACTGCTTTTACTAATCTATTTAAAGCCATTCCTATTCCATAATATGTTGCTTTTTTCTTTTCGATAATTTCATATGCTGCATCTACAACATCTTTATGTATTTTCTCTAAATCACTCATAGGATGATGATTATCTTTCATAACATCTGCTATTCTCTTGCATCCAACGTAAGCATGTTTCCAAGGAACAAATGAAGAGTCACCATGTTCTCCCATTATATAAGCATGGATATTTTTACTAGATATCTTTAAATAATCAGCCATTATATAACGAAGTCTTGCTGTATCTAATACTGTTCCTGAACCAATTACTTTATTTTTTGGTAATCCAGATACTTCTGAAACAACATATGTCATTAAATCAACTGGGTTACTTGCAACTATAATTATTCCATTAAATCCACTTGCCATTATACTTTCTGTTACTTGTTTCATTATTTTTGTATTTACTTCTGCAAGCTCTAATCTTGTTTGACCTGGTTTTTGAGCAACTCCTGCTGTAATTACTACTATTTGAGCATCTTTACATTCGTCATAATCTGCTGCTTTAATTACCATTTTTTGTGGTGCATATGGTAATCCATGTGCTAAGTCCATTTCCTCTCCTTTTGTTTTATCTTTGTCGATATCTATTAATATTAATTCATTAACTCCTCCTTGGTTTAACATAGAATAAGCCATGCTCATTCCTACCATTCCTGTTCCTACTAAAACGACTTTTCCTTTTTTCATAATAAAAATCACTCCTTTTTAATTATTTTTGTATCCTTTTTGTTTACCACTGATGTATTATATCATTATTTTTGCAAATTTTAAAGGATTTTTTTGAAATATTTTACTTTTTTTGTAAATTGTGATATACTTCTTACAGAAAATAATCAAAGTAAGGAGTGCTATTTATGAGTTCTAATTCAGATAAAGCTACTACTTTGGCCAAAAATAAGGTTTTAATCTTATATATATTAAATCTTATAAATAATGATATAAAACAAGATGATTTGTTTAAATTAATTAGCTCTATTAATGATATAAATTACTTCTTTTTTAAACAAATTCTTACAGATTTAATTGATTCCAAATTAGTAGGTACTTATACGAAAGAAGAAGAACAAGTTGTAAAAATCACAACTGAAGGGAAAAATGCATATATTCTTACAAAAGATGTATTACCAGGATTATTAAAATTAAAAGCAGATAGTGTTTTCAAAAAAGAATTTGCTTCAATAGAAAATGAAGCTTCTATTATTGCTGAATTCATTCCCAAAAACGAAAATGACTATACTGTAAAATGTAAAATTGTTGAAAATAATGAAACTATATTTGAGGTTAGAACTTTTGTAGGTTCTAGAGAAAGAGCAAAAAAAATTGTAGATAATTGGAATAAACATGCAAATTCTATTTATCCAGAAATGTTAAATCTATTATTAAAAGAAAAATAAAAAAACGGAATACACCTTGTATTCCGCATTTTTATTATCTTTATTTTACTAAAAAACATATTATTGAAAATATTAATACTTTTAACATGCAATTAAGAAAAAATTGATAATGCATATATTTCATTCCCAAATTATTTAGTTCATCAAAACCTTTTAGCATTTCATCAATATCCTTTTTACTAGATATATTTTCTTCTTCTAAATATTCTTTAGCCAAAAATCTTGCTTTTATCATTGCATCATTCTCTAAATACATTCTAATAATATAATTTACTAAACTTAGTATTAAAAATATTGATAGAAACATCATCTTAAAAGGTAATAAGTTAAACAATGCTAGTACACAAATCACTACATAATATAATAAATATATATTAGAAAAAATAAAATTAAAAATTAATACTTTTCTATCTTGAATAGAATGTAAACATTCATGTGCTATTGTTTGTATTCTTGTAAATGTATCACTTATATTAGCAATTACTATCTTGTTAGTAATTGCTATGTATAAACTTGCCTCTGCTTGCTTATCTTCCTCTATTTTTACATTTTCATTATTTAACTTTTTCAAATATTTTTTACATATTTCAATATTAGAAGGATATTTTTTAGCCATATTATCTAATTTTTCATTTTTAGCTAATCCCAATATCTTCTTTTTTTTAAAACCAAAAACGTATCCTAATAATATAGATAAAATTATCGTAACTAATATAATTATTATAAATTCCATTTGCATTCCTTTTCTTTTTTATTGCATAACATCTTTTATTGCTTCGCCAATTATCTTATTTACATCAGCAATTAGAATATTAAATTTAGTTTCTGCATCAAAATATCTTTTAGCCTCTTCATCTTCAATTAGGTTTGCATATTCATTTTGCATCTCTTTATATTTTTCTTCATTATTTTTTCCTGTTTGCATCATTTCTAATTGAACTTCATATCTTAACTTTTCAAACTTAGACATTTTTTCTTTTAAAGCATGGTTCAAATTCAAGCTTTCTTTTGCCATCTTATAATTTGCATATTCTTCTGATTGTTTTATTTCCCCTGCTAATCTATTTGCTGTATCATAAACGTTCATTTTTTACATCCTTCCTTAACTTTATGTATTATTTGAAGTTGTATTTCCCACTGCTTCTTCTACTGGCGCTTCTATTTCTACATCGCTATCAGTTGGACAAATATGTACAAATGTATTTCCATCATTTACATTTATAACGTTCCCTTCTAAATCTTGGTAAACTGTTTTTTCATCTCTAGCTTCTTTTATACATTTAATAGGTATTGCTTTTCCATTTGTAATATAATATCCATCAAATGTTCCTATATTTTTTAATCCTTGTCTACCTTTATTCTCACTATCTGATAATGTGTAATTATTACAGAAAGTTATTATAATATTTTTAACAGTAATAGGAGTTTTTGTATCCCAATCAACTTGTTCTTCATCTCTTGCATATCTTTCATATACTTTATTTTCTTCATCGTAATAATATTCTACTTTTTGAAGATCTGAATGTGGTATTGTAACTTTAACAGCTCCTTCTCCATTTTCTAGATTAACTTCATCTGTTACATAATTTAATACACTTGTTTCATCTGATGTTGTTCTATATTTTTTACTTTCTGCTGATTTTAATAGATTTGCTGTACTTGTTACGGCATTATGTGGAGCTGCTTTATCTTTTACTCTCCAGAAAGTAGTTCCATCCTCTGAAATTCCATTGATATCATCTACACTATATTTTTTAATATCACTTTGAGCTTGTGGGCTTTGTCCAAAATGAACATATATAGCATCATTTTCTAAAGCATAATCAATAAAATAATGTCTTGCACTTCTAACAGGTCCGATTTTTTCTAAATCTGCACCTTTAAACAATGCCATTAATCTTGTCTCTCCACCTTCTACTATTATCTCATATACCATATATGCATTTTGAAGTCCAGCTTGTGGCCAAGCATCTTGATGATTATCTATCATAACTGCAAATGGTCTATCATTTCCTTTAAATATTTGAACTGTTTTTTCTTCTTCGACCTCTGCTGTCAACACTTCATTTTCATTAGCAACTGGTTCAGATTGTTTATCCTTAGTTATTTTATAAGCAAGTACCGCTCCTGCCACAATAACTAATACAACTAAAATAGCAATTAATATTTTTACTCCACCTTTTTCCATTGTTCCTCCTTTATTTTCTTAAGATTTTTAAATCATTTAATATTTTTTCTTCTTTAGGTCTCATTTTTCTTTTGTCTTCTTCTTCAATATGGTCATACCCCATCAAATGGTAAAAACCATGAACTAACATATAACTTAGTTCTCTTTCAAAACTATGTCCATATTCTACAGCTTGTTCTTTTACTTTTTCTATTGAAATAACCAAATCTCCTAATACATCTTCATGTTCAAAATCATTATTTTTTATTTTTTCTTCTAACTCGTCCTTTTCAAACATAGGAAAAGAAAGAACATCAGTTGCTCTATCTATATTCCTATATTCTTTATTAATCTCTCTTATATTTTCAGGATTTGTTAATGTTACTGTAATATATAATTTAGAATTTTCTAATTTTTCTTCTTCAAAACATTTCGTTAATACTTTATTTATTACTTCTTCATATTCTTTATTTTCTTCTATGTCTTTATAGATTACTTCAAAAAACATTTTATGCTACTTCCCTTTTCTTAATCTTGATATATTTTCCTTCTGATTTATATGAATTTCTTAATTCTTTCATTGCACCATAATCCACTAATTTTCTTTTGTAGTATGTTAATAATTTGCTATAATCTATTTTACTGCCTTTAATCTTCTTTATGTCATTTTTTATAAATAAAATTTCTTTTTGTTTTACATACTCTATGAAATCTGTTTCTTTTAATTTTGAAACATCTTTATACTTATTCCAAAATTCTTTGTATTCCTCTCTTTGCTTTGGAGTTTCCCAATATACTTTTGTTGATAACAATTTCACATTATAATCTTCTATTAAATTTATTAGCATTCCATATGCTTTTTCTCTCTTTGTTGCAATCTTCGTATCTTGTACTAAAGTTCTTGCATCTTTTAATAATTTTTCATAACATTGTTCTGCAACAATTAATGGAAGACTATGTGTAAATAATTTTCTGCTTATTCCTAGTAATACCATATTTTTCTCAATATTATCTTTTGTATCCAACTTTCCTATAGTATAAGATTCATACTTTTCATAATCATTTGCTATATCTTTTGAATTATCATCATAATTAGTATCCAATTTTATTGATAATATGTTTTGTATATAATCTTCTAATGTATGGAATATCTTTGTGTAAATCCATTCCTTTGTAGAATCATACTTATTAGTTGTATCTGCTACTTTTATTGAATAATTTTTTAATATTGATTTATATAAAGAATCCATCTTTGATACATAAAATTTATTATATTTTGCAATTACTTTTTCTTTTCCTGATACTTTTATACTTTCATAATCTAATTCTAATAAATATTTTTGTTTTCTATATTTATACTCTACATACTCATTTTCTTTTAAACTTGTAACTTCATAATATCTTGCCATTGCATCTTTTTCAAATTCTGTAGCTGTTCCATTTCTTACTTTTTTATAAATAGAATCCATAACATATTTATCAAGTGCATCTAAATAAACTTCATAAGCTGAGTCATATTTTTTCTCTAGTTCATTATTATCATAATTATCATCTTGTGTATAATTTTCAAATGCTTTTATGAGACTATTTCTTTTTATGGAAATTAACATTCCATTAATTCCTATCCTTGTAGGTATTAATATTCTTGTTAATGTATTTGTTATTTTATTAAAAAAGTTCTTATCTGTTCCAACTATTCTTAAGCTTCTCTCTTCCATATCTTATCATCCCTTCAAAACACTATTTTTTCATTTGTACCTATGTTTTCCAGAACCTCATATGTAACATATACTTGAGCACCATCTTCCTGTTCATAGGTATTAATGTTCTTATTTACAATATTATCTTTATTTTCAATTTCCTTTTCCAATTCCTCCTCTAACTCTTTAATCCCTATGTTTTTAGCTTCTTCGACTGTATATGTTTTTTGTGTTTTTTCTTGTTCTTTATATGTAGTTTTTATTATCGAAATTGGTAAATAAAAGTCTGAAAATAATTTAATTTTGCTTTCCGTTTCTATTGTATCATAAATTTTAAATTTTGAATACTTTTTTGAAAAATTTATTTTAAAATTGCCAAATTTTATTCCGTATTTATTTTCTTCATTACCTGTATATTGTGTCTCCGTAAGGGTATATGGAATTTTTTCACTCTTTGTATACCATACTTTTGCTTCTATTTCTCCTTTAGCATGTACATATCTTATTCCTGTAAACTTTCCCTCCATCCAACCATTTATTAACACATCTCCTTCCTTTATAGTATCTCCCACTTTCACGTTTGCTGTTCCTTCTTGTACATTTATCTTTGTTACTATTCCTGTTTTATCAGATATAATATTACAATATTCATCCTCATCCACTATTTCAGGTTTTTCATCTGCTTTTACTAATTTTACAATTGCATTTGTTCCTTTTATTTCTATCCCCATCCAAGCTACATCTTTTCTTTCCAGCCTTATTTTATTTATTATTTCTTTTGTATCAATTTTTGACTTTAATACTCCTGTCTTTAATCCCGCATTTTCTATATCTTCTCTAATATTTGCTAGTTCTTCACCATTTTCTTCAGAAATATCCACATTCCATACAAAATTTGAGGATAATCCTATAATAATTGCTACAATTAATAATAGTAATATAAATATTTTTCTTTTTTTATATCTATGTAACAAAAAAGGCATACCTTTTTTATTTTTTATTCTAACTTTACAACCAGTTTTTTTAGCGATTCTGCAGACTTCTTTAAATTCATTTATTCTTACATTTAATATCAATGATATATTATTGTTTTTCTTTAAGTTCCAAATTGTTATTTTTTTATTTTTACATATATTAATAAATCTTTCTATATAATACCCCTCAATAGATACTCTTAAGAAACCAAGAATATAACTAAAAATTATCTTTATAAACATATTATTCTCCTAAATCTAATCTATCGTTCTTTCAAATTCTATACTTTCTATTTTTCCTTTTACTCTTAAATCATCATTTGTCATATTTTCTAAATTCAAGTTATAACCATTTATATTTATTATCCCAATATATGTATTAATCCTTACAAAAAACTCTTCATATTCTAAAATCCCCTTAAAATTTTCTATTATCAATTCATCAAACCCTGTTATAACAATCTTGGGTTCATTTGAATAAACTTCTTTTGGAAGTTCTAAAAGTTTATTTACTGTATTGGTTTGTTTTTTCTTTTTCATATAAATACCTCTACTCTTCAAATTCATCTAAAGATTTAAACTCATATCCCATACTTTTCGCTTCTTTAATGATATTATCTAATATATTTGTATTAGTTTTTGAATTACCATGAAGAAGTATTATTTCTCCATTATGGAAGTTATCTATTATCTTCTCTTTAGCTTTTTCTTCATTAGGTTGCTTGTTTTCATTCCAATCTTCATATGCAAAAGACCACATAACTGTTTTATACCCAAGAGTATTTGTATACTTTATACTTTTTTCACTAAATTCTCCTTTTGGTGGTCTCATATACTTCATCTCATAACCAAATTTTTCATATATCGCTGTATGTAGGTCCATTACTTCTTTTCTTATTTCTTCTTCTGATAATTCTGGCATTGATTTATGGTTTACAGTATGATTTCCCACAATATGTCCTTCTTCTATCATTTGCTTTACCAACTCTTCTTGTGTATTCAAATAATGTGCTGTAATAAAAAATGCAGCTTTCACATCATTTTCTTTTAAAATTTCTAAAATTTTTGATGTGTAACCTGCTTCATATCCTTCATCAAATGTTAAATATAATATCTTTTTTTCTTTATTTCCTAAACATATTCCATTATTTTCTTCTAATATTTTTCTATTTTCTTTTCCTACATCCGGCTGTTCGTGGTTATCGTTTCTTTTTATTCCCCACGCTATCTTCTTCGTAGAAACAATATTACTACTTGTTTCTACTGTTTCATTTTTCTCTTTTAAAAATAGACTTAATATAATGATTACTGTTATTAAAGCAATTATAAATATAAACTTAATTTTTCTATTTTCCATCTTATCCTCCTATAACCTAATTAAGTTTATGAATAAATAATAAAATATAGAACTAAATACAAAAAACAAAGCCCCACCCCTTACTTTAAGGGTAGGGCTAGTAGGGCACTAGATGCACACAATTACTCATCGGTGCTTACATAAATCATATCCATCGAAGTCTGCTCATTGGCATCATCGTTGATAACATTACTCTGCAAGAGTCGTGCCCGCTTCACACAAGCTCCAACAACATGCCTCCTACAGTTCTTTTCCGTATAAGCATCTTCTCCAACAAGGCAGCAGTGACCAGCATACTTGCCGTTCACTCCCTTTTTCTTCGTGCTCACAAGAGCACGACCTTCTGCTACGACCTTATCACGCTTCTTCTCCTTTTCCGTGATTTTCACGTCAAACAAAAAAGCATTCCCGTTCCAATACCTAAGCAACGTCTTGATTTCCATGATGTGTTCCTTTCTATTTCGGCCTACTTTCTACCAAATCCATATAGGATTTAGTTGCACACTATAATACCACTATTACGAACATTTTGCAATAGCTAGTCTTTATCCTCATTTTCAATTGGATAAATTTGTAAATTTCTATTGACAATCTTTGCTTTTTAGCATATATTGTATTTGTTTTTGGAAATTTAAGGTATTTTGTTTCTTTTTGTTGTAGGCCTTGTTTCCTATTTTTTTCATATCTTTTTTTATAAAGGATGGTGATAATAATGTTAAAATTTGCTTTATGTGACGATAATATACATATTTTAGATAAGTTAGAAAAAATGTTGGAGAATATATTTACAAAAAATAATTTTGATGCTTCAGTAATATATACAACAAACAATACTAAGGACATGTTAAACTTTGTTAGTAATAATAAAGTTGACGTTATTATGCTTGATATTAATTTAAAATCTGATACAACTGGATTGCAATTAGCTGAGGCAATAAGAAAAATAAACAAAGATTCATATATTATTTTTACTACTGGTCATTTAGAATATGCCATGATTGCATATAAAGTTAAAACTTTTGATTATCTTGCAAAACCTATCACCTATGATAGATTAGAGGAAACAGTTATAAGATTATTTGAGGATGTTAACGGTCAACCAAAAAGATACATTAAGATTGATAATAAAAACACAATTATTGATGCATCTGAAATTCAATACATCAAAAGAGATGGAATGAAATTGATTTTTCACACTTCATCTCGTGATTATGATGCTTATAGCTCTTTTGCAAAAATTCAAGATACTTTACCTAAAAATTATAGAAGATGCCATAAATCTTGTATTGCTAACCTTTCTCAAATAAAAGACGTAGAACCGGTTTCTGGTATTATTACTTTCAAAGACGGAAGTACTTGTGAAATCGGGCCTAAATATAAATCAGATTTAATGGAGGTTTTAAAAGATTATGGAGATTTTGAATAATATTTGG
>CALXXB010000045.1 GCA_944392525.1 uncultured Clostridia bacterium
TTTGCAGCCATTGCTGCGATTAATTCAGCTTTGTTCATTTAAATTACCTCCTATAAAGTATAATGTTATGTACTTTATCGCCTGAACCAAGCAATAAATGTACTACTATTTAAGAATATTCGCCAAAAATATTTAAAATCCTTCTTTTTTTCGTATTTTTTTGTTATTTTTTAGATTTTAATATATTTTTAGTTTAGTTAATACTTTGCAAATCTTATCTCCTGCTGGCATCATTAGTACTTCATCCTTAGTAAATACCTTTAAGGCTACTACTGCCAAGCCATAGATAATAACTGCAAATCCTATCGCTAATATTGTAGCCAATTTTGCTGCAATTATTCCTGAAAGTACAGAATAAATGAAATATGAGCAAATTGCCATAATCACTGTTGCTAAAATTGGTTTTATTACAAATTTACTTGCTGGTAATTTTAATTTAAATGCTTTCTTTAAGCAAACAATTGAAATTGAGAATGCAACTGCATGGCATGCAACAGATGCCCACGCTGCTCCATTTACACCTATTGATGGTATTGGTACTAAAACTAGATTCAAAATCAGTTTTACCAGTACCCCAAGTCCCAGGGATATTGCTGGTATTCTTAAGAGTCCATATCCTTGCAAAGCTCCATTTATTGTTTGATCTAGTATTGTAAATAATATTGTGAGTGAACTTATTTGAAGTATCACTGTTCCATCACTTGCATTTGGGTATAATAAATTTAATATTGGTCCTGCAAATATAAACATTCCTACTGTACAAGGAAGTCCTATAAGCATTGAGACAAGTAATGAGAATTTTGTTTTTTGTTTTATTTCCTTTTTATCATTTCTAGCTTTTGCTGCTGCAATTGCGGGAACTAATGCTGTTGAAAAAGCTACATTTATAGATAATGGTAAACTTGTTAATGTATCTACTTTTCCACCTAATATTCCATATTGGCTAACTGCTACATCATCTGGTAAGAATTCTTTTAAACTTCTTACAACAGTAAATGAGTCTATATTTTTATTTACTGATGAAAGAATAGCTGTTATAGCTATTGGGAAAGATACAAGAATTATTTTCTTTACAATACTTCTTACTCTTTCATATTGATAATTTACTGTAGATTTTATTTCTTGAGCTACTTCTTTTCTTCTTACTTTATAATACAAATATAAATATCCAAAACCTGTCATTGTAGCAAGTGTAGTGGCTAAGGTAGCACCTGCGGCCATCCATTCTGTTGATACATTTGATACAATTGCTACTATTTCTACTAATATAATTGTCAAAGCTGTTTTAAATATTTGTTCTAAAGTTTGTGACCTTGCTGTTGCTTTTATTTGTTGTCTTCCATTAAAATATCCTCTCATTACTGATGCTATCGCAACAAAGAATATCGCAGGTGACAATGCAACTAATGTCATTTCCGCTTCTGGTATTTGTAACCATTCTACTGATATTAAATGTGCTCCAAAGAATAACATTAAAGATCCTACTAACCCAATAACAGCAAAAGTTGCAAATGCTATTTTAAATATTCTATGAGCTCCTTTATGGTCTCCAATTGCAACTCTTTCTGATACCAGTTTAGATATAGCATTTGGAACACCTATTGAAGAAATTGTAAGAAGCAAAGCATATATTTGATAACTTGCTGATACAATTCCATTACCTTTATCTCCAAAACCTTCTCTATTTGTTAAATATAAATTATATACTAATCCTAGTAATTTTATCAAAACTTGTGAAAATATTAATGTTATAACACTCTGTAAGAAAGTTTCTTTTTTTGACGACTTTTCCTTTGTTTTCATATGTTTTGGCATCAAATCACTCCAATTCTTATTTGGTCTGTTATTATATATTTACTTAATTATTATAGATTTAATTACTATAATATTCAATACTTTTTTACAAATTTAGAGGACAGGCGTTATTTTCTTTTTAAAATTCCTGTCCCCTTATCTTTATTCTCTTCATAACTTCTTTATTTTGTTATTATATATTTTTATCAATGTTTGGAAGTAATTGTTTCTTTCTAGAAACTACTCCTTCTAAAAATGCTCTATTATGTTCTAGTTTTTTATTAAAAGCTTTTTCAACTGCTTCCACTTTATTTCCTAAAGCTATAATTTCAGAATTACTATTTAATATATCTGTAATTGCAAGTACGAATAATTCTAGTCCTTTAGATTTAATTTCTTCATTTATTGCTTTTTCTAATTCTTCTTGTCTTTCTAAAACATCTGGAATACTTACTGTATTTACTTGTGCTATTACAAATTTTGTTCCATCTTTATCTAAGCTTTTTGCATCTAAAGATATTAATTCTTCTGCTGAGAAATCATTTAAATCTGTTCCTGCTTTTAGCATTTCTAATCCATATTCTTTAATATCAATTCCTGCTAATTTTTCTAATTCTTCTAAAGCTTTTTTATCATAGTCTGTAGTTGTTGGTGATTTTAATAATAACGTATCTGACATTATAGCGCTTGCCATAAGTATTGCTTCTTCTTTACCAACTTCTACTCCATTTGCTTTATACTCTTGTAAAAGAATAGTTGATGTACAACCAAATGGTCTTGCTGTGTAATATAAAGGTTCTGAAGTTTCAAAATTAGCTATTCTATGATGGTCTACTACTTCTAATATTTTTGCTTTATTAATTCCTTCTACACTTTGGTTAAATTCATTATGGTCTACCATAATTACTTCTTGTCCTTCATCAACACTTTCTATTAATTTAGGTTCTTCAAGTTTTAAATAGTCTAATACATATTTTGTTTCTTTATTTACTTTTCCTAATCTTACTGCTACACAATTTTCTTTTCCTAATTTCTTATCTAGTCTTTCTTTTACTAAACTTGAACATATTGAATCTGTATCTGGATTTTTATGTCCGAATATTAAAACGTTATTTTCCATGTATATCTCTCCTCTTTCTATTTTATTTTTCTTCAAGTATTATATTAGTAAATACTTCATTTGTCAACGCTTTTATATTCTTCTTTTTGTCCCTAAGAAGAAAAATGAAGAATCTAAAAATTAAATAAATACTAAAAAACAATTTATAAATTATCCTTTTATTTTTGTATTATTATAACACGTTAAATTTGAATTTAGAGTAAATTTGTAGTATAATATAAGTATGTAACACACTCTTTTGAAAGGAGCTAGCATGTTTGCACCTGAAACACTCGATGGAAAACGGAAAGTTTTTGAGGAGACGTTTATGTCTCCCTCAGTGTTTTCTAGTCAAGACGAGGCTCTTAAGGTGTTGGATGAAATTCGAGATTGTCACCCTTCTGACCACGGTTGGATTGAGTTGGCTGGCTATGTCGAAATGAATCCGAACGGCAAGTGGTGTGCCATTCGTCACCACGCCAAGTACGAGTAACACCTGCGTAAAAGACTTGAACATGATAATGATTTTTATCGTTCAAGTCTTTTACGTTTTTATTTAATTTGTTTTAAAATATCTTCTAATTCTTCTTTATTAAATTGATATTTCTTATTACAAAAATGGCAAACAAGTTCTGCTTTACCGTCTTCTTCTATTATATCTTTTAATTCCTTTTTACCAATACTAATTAATGCATTTGCCATCTTTTCTTTAGAACAATCACATTTATATACTGGTACTTTACAATCTTCTATAACTTTTATATTTTTGTCTCCTGTTACTTTTTTTGCAATATCCATTAAACTTAATTTTTCATCTAACATTTTAGATATTGCACCCGCTTCAAATATTCCCTTTTCTACATTTGAAATATCTTCATCTGTTGCATCTGGCATAGGAGTAATTAAATATCCTCCCGCTTCTCTTACTCCATTTTTATCTACTAATACTCCTAAAGCGACAGCTGCTTGTCTTTGCTCTGAGTTAACAAAATAATTTGTAAAGTCATCTGCTATTTCTCCTGATGTTAAATTAGATACTCCTATATATGGTTCTTTTAATCCAATATCTTTTATTACATGTATATATCCATCTTGTCCTACTGCTCCGCCTACATCTAATTTACCAAATTCATTTAACGGTAAATCTACATATGGATTTATAACATATCCTTTTACTTCTGGAATATTATTTGCAGTTGTAAGCATTCCTCCTATTGGTCCATTTCCTTTTATTTCGATTGTTATTTTATCTTGTTCATTCTTCATCTCCACAGCCATAAGAGCAGTAATTGTAAGTAATCTTCCAAATGCTGCTGTAGCTACTGGACTTAAGTCATGTACCTTCCTTGCTTCCTCTACCATACTTGTTGATTTTATACATGTAATTGCTATTCTTCCATCATATGCTAAAAAGTTTGTTATTTTATCTTCCATATTAACCTTCCTTCTTACCTAAAAATTCATCCAATTTTTCAAATTGTTTTTTTGATTCATTTTTTATATTTTTTAAATTGACTTCATCTACTTTGTTGAAATCTTTTAACTCAATTATTTTGTCTTGTGATATTTCCCTTAACTTCAAATATTTATCACATAATTTTAAATCTTCTATTATATTACAAATTTTTTTACTATAAGAAATAATATAATATTTTTGCTTGCATATATATGATAATATTACTGAATGAAATCTTTGACAAATCATATATTCCATTTTCATATATTGTTGTAAAAATTCTTTTATATTTCCTAAGTATTTGACAACATATATATTATTATAATTATTATTTCCTTTTAATCTTTCTAATATTTTTTGTATAGCTACTTCATCTCCTTCTTCTTTACAAAAAGAAAATAAGTAGACCTTTTTATTATTTTCTAAATAATTGTTTATATTATTTACTAAGAATTCAATATATTCTTTTTTTATACTTTTAAATTCATCTCTTATTTCTAAATCTATAACTGAAATTCCTATTGTATCTTTTTCTTTTAATACTTTTCCTATTTCATATGAAAAAAGTAAATCCGGGGCATATCTAACTGTTTCTATATCTTTAAATAATTCGTGTGAATATTTATCTCTAAAACATATATCTGTAACGTGCTCAAAATTTTTCTTAGATAAATTAAAGTATTCATCTGTTCTATATGGTCCGTAATTAGAACTTATATAAAAGAATGGTTTGTTTTTCTCTTTACATTTCTTTACAAAATTAAAACAATCTTCATCTAAGTTATATACTTTTCCACCTTCCATAAAAATTGAACCACCTATATATACATATCCATCATATTTATCTACATCTATCTTCTTAAAGTTCTCTTCTTCATTTAAAGTTATTTCTACATTGTTCTTATCTTTAAATGATTCTGCAAATTTATAGTCTATTACATCTATATAAAACTTATCGTTGGGATATCTATCTATTAATTCTGATACAAATAAATCATCACCAAAATTTTTTCTTAAATATGCTAGTACATATATCTTTTTCATTTTCTCCCCTCTTTATTTTAAGCTATTTTTTATTATATCATCCTGCTCCTTTTTAGTCAAATAAGAAGAGAGAGTATTAAAAATACTCTCTCTTTTTTTAATTAATCTTCTTTCTTTTGGAACATATCTTTTCCAACTCCACATATTGGGCAAACCCAATCATCTGGAATATCTTCAAATGCTGTTCCTGGAGCTATTCCTCCATCTGGATCTCCTTTTTCTGGATCATATATATATCCACATGCTAAACATACGTACATCTAATTCACCTCCTATAATATTATTGATGTATTTGGAACATGTCTTTTCCTTCTCCACATACAGGACAAACCCAATCATCAGGCAAATCTTCAAATGGTGTTCCTGGTTTTATTCCTGCTTTTTCGTTCCCAAATTTAGGATTATAAATATATTTACATTCAACACATTCATATCTTTGTGTATCTGAATGTTCTTCTTGGAAGTTTTTATATCCTAGTCCTATTGCTACAACTACCATAAGTAAGAATGATAATGCTTTCCATATTCCACTATCTAATAGTATAACCGCAAATATTCCAAATGTTGCACTAATTCCATATAAAATTAAAACTGCTTGTTTTTGACTAAATCCTTTTGCAACTATTCTATGATGTAAATGTCCTTTATCTGCTTTAAATATTGCTTTTATTGATTTTCCTTTTATTAATCTTCTAATAATTGCCCATAATGTATCAAATATCGGAAGTCCTAACACTATTAATGGTAATATTATAACTGCTAATGTATAAGTTTTTGCAACTCCTAATATCGCAATTATTGATATTGTATAACCTAAAAAGTTAGAACCTGTATCGCCTATAAATGTTTTTGCTGGTGCAAAGTTAAATGGTAAAAATCCAACTAAAGCTCCTGCTAATGCTGTTATTAATATTATTGCTATTGTTGGAGAGCCATTTAATACAAATATTACTAATAATGATATTGCTGAAATAACAGATATTCCTGCTGCTAATCCATCTAGACCATCTATTAGATTTATTGCATTAGTTACTCCTACAATCCATATTATAGTTACTATAATTGATACCGCTTCACCTAATTCAGATGTATTAATAAATCCAAAATCTATACTTTCTATTCTTACTCCAAATGCTACTGCAACTATCGCTGCTAAAAGTTGTCCTGCTAATTTTACAATTGGTTTTATTGTTAGTATATCATCAAATACACAAGTTATACTAATAACCAATATTCCCAAGAACATTCCGGAGTAGTTGCATACCATAATTATCTGTACCGCCTAGACTTATTGTTCCTTCCATACTCATTACAATAAGTAAATATGTTACAGATACTAGGAATCCTAATATTACTGCTGGTCCTCCAAATTTTGGCATAGCTTTTTTATGCATTCTTCTCTCATCTTTAGGGACATCTACTGCACCTATCTTTTGTGCAATTTTTATGGTATATGGTGTTGCCATAAATGCTACTATAAAGGCAAGCAAAAAGGCAATGGCTACATCTCCCCACATAAATTATGCCTCCTTATTTCATGTTCTCGTCTTCTATTTCCTTTATTAATTCTAATCTTTCGATATGTCTTCCACCTTCAAATTCAGTTGCGAACCACATTCTTAAAATACATATTGCTTCATTTGTTGTTAAGTCATCTGCTCCCATTGCTAAGACATTAGCATTATTATGAAGTCTAGCATATTTTGCTGTATATTCATTATGACAAAGTGCACATCTAACTCCTTTAAATTTATTTGCTACTATTGACATTCCTATTCCTGAACGACAAATTAATATTCCTTGGTCGCATTTTCCACCTTGTACTTCTTTTGCAACTTTAGCTGCTATATCAGGATAATCTACACTTTGTTCTGATTCACATCCGAAGTCTACAAATTCTATATTCTTATCCTCTAAATACTTCTTTACTTCTTCTTTTAATCTATATCCTCCATGGTCACATCCAATTGCTATTATCATATGTATCCCTCCATTCTTTATAAATCATAACATAAAAATATTTCTTTTACAAGAATTATTCTAAAATTACTTGCTTTTTCCTAATATTTATGGTAAAATATTACATGTTAATAATGTAATACAAACTAAAGGAGGTGCTTTAAGAAATGCCAAATATTAAATCAGCTAAAAAAAGAGTTAAAATTATCGAAAAGAAAACTTTAAGAAATAATATGATAAAATCTGGATACAAAACAGCTGTTAAAAAATTTGAAGAAGCTGTTAACGCTGGTAACCTTGATGAAGCTAAAGTTTTATTCTCTGAAGCTACAAGAAAGATTGACCAAGCTTGCAGTAAAGGTGTTATTGTTAAAAACACAGCAGCTAGAAAAAAATCTAATTTATCAAAAAAATTAAACGCAGCTATGGCTTAAAACAAAATAAAGATTATGCATAGTTTTTATTAAAGATGTTTTTTGGGACGGACTCAAAAAACATCTTTTTATATATAGAGAAAAGTATAGTGAAATTAATTTACTATACTTTTTTATTATTACTTTTATTTTATCGTGAAAGTTCCATCTGTATTCTCTTGTAGCTCTACACTAGTATTTAGACGAACTACTGGTCTAAATCCAACCCTATTATAGTAAGCAGGTCCCATTCCTATTAAACCAGTTAGACTATACCCTTCTATACTTCCATCATACTCTACACATAAAATATCAAAATTTCCAGTTCCAGGGCTTGATAACCACATACCATAAGCCTCACTATCCGAATTAATTACATATAAACTATCTTGTACATTTAACAAATTTGTTTGGTTTCCACTCCATTTGATTCCATCCGAACTCATAGTATATCCGAAGTCGATATCTTTAGAAGTATACTGATAATTAGTTAAATATTTTTCATTATAAGACTTTATAATTAATTCTATTGTTGGTCCACCTATTGCATAATCAGCATTGTTACCTTTGAATTTATTCCATGCTTCAATATCAGATAAATATGCAATAGCTTTAATATTTGGATAGTCGTCTGTTTCATGTCCGTTATTAAAATAATCGCTATTTAATCCTCTTACTATTTCAGGAATATCTGTCGCCCCCATATAATCGCTTTCATAAATATTACTAAATCCTGCTCCATATTTATAATTTCCCGTATTTTTTTTAACTGCATTTCCAGCTTTTGAAAGTGGACAATAATCTGTTGAAATGTAATCATCAGCTATTAAATAAATGTTATTTCCATCTGAATATAAAATTTTCCAATTATTTACTGCTTCATCGTTTTCACATGTATACCCATCTACAATAGCTCCGTAATATTTATCTTTATTTTCTGAATTTGAAATTTCTTTAGCTGTTACTGTTACATCATTATTAATATAATTATTTAAAACATTATTGTATTCGTCAAGCATTTCTGTTTCATTTTCTGCTGCAATTTCTGTTGCATTTTTTGTTCTTTGTGCCTGTGTAAGTATTCCATTATCTCCTGTTAGCATTGCAATTGATACTCCTGCAAGTATTAGAAGAACAATTATAGTTATAACTAATGCTATAAGTGTAATACCTTGTCTTTGTCTTAATCTTTCTTTCATTACCTTTTCCTCCTTAGTTTTTTATTTTATATTTTTAAACTTTAATAACAACAAAAAAGACAGCAATAAAAAACTATATTTCTATAGTTTTATCACTATCTTTTATAAAACATGCCAAGCTAAATAGACCGCACTTTATTTCACTAAAGTGTAGCTCTCTCTCTCTCTTTCTCTCTCTTAGAGTTACAAGGGGTTTAGCTCTTAGCATATTCTATACACCTCTTTACTTTTTAATACTAATATTATATAGTAATTCCTTTAAGTTTTCAATGAAAAATATATTACATTTTGTTTACAATACTTACTTTTCTTATGCAATTATTTCCATTGCTTTTAATTTATTTACATGTTAAGATTTTTATAGATACAATTTTATTTTAGTGAGGTTTAAAATGATAAAGAAAATAGTTACATATTATAAGAATTTAGATAAAGCTACATATAAAATATTATATAAAGGTCTTGAATTTTGTTTTTTACTTGCTTCTTTTTCTGCTTTTATTTTACTTAGCTATATGTTATTCTTCCAAGCACCTTTAATTTATTACATTGGAATAAACTTATTTAAACTAAGTTTAGTTTTTAGTGTTGAATTTATTATTTGTGGTTTTGTTGTAGATAATATAAAGAAACAATTAATTTAGATTTTACTTCTGAAAAAGAGACAAAGTTCTTTCTTTGTCTCTTTTCTCTTATTTTAATTCTTCTTTAAACATTTGGTTAAGCATTTGTGGATTTGCTTTTCCTCTTGTTTCTTTCATAGCTTGTCCTACTAGATATCCTAATGCTTTTTCTTTTCCTGCTTTATAGTCTTGGACTGATTGTGGGTTGTTTTCTAGTACTTTAATTACAATCTCTTTAATTGCACCTTCATCTGATATTTGAACCCAACCTTTTTCATCTATAATATCTTCTGGGTCTCTTGGGTGTTCAAACATTTCAACTAAAACTTTTTTAGCGATAGATGAACTTATTGTTCCTTTGTCTATAAGCATAACTAATTTTGCTAATTGTTTACTATCAAAAGGTATTTCTACTGGATCCATTTCAGTTTCATTTAATATTCTTGATATATCTGAAATAATCCAGTTATTTACTGCTTTTGGATTATTACAAATCTTACTTGCTTGTTCAAATAAATCTGATAAATATTTAGATGAAGTAATGATATTTGCATCTTTTTCAGATAGATGATATTCTGTTAAATATCTTTGTTTTCTACTTTCAGGAAGTTCTGGAAGTGATTTTCTTATATTTTCTATATATTCATCAGAAAGTTTAATTGCAACTAAATCTGGGTCTGGGAAATATCTATAGTCTTGTGCATCTTCTTTATCTCTCATTGAAAATGTTTTTCCTGATACTTCATCCCATCTTAAAGTTTCTTGTTCTACTTCTCCTCCATTATCTATTACATCTACTTGTCTATCAATCTCATATTCAATAGCTCTTGTAA
>CALXXB010000046.1 GCA_944392525.1 uncultured Clostridia bacterium
CCCGCAACCAAATTGTTGATACTGTAAAGTTTTATTAATTTATTACTTTACAGTATTTTTATTTTCCGACTTTTTCCCGACTTGGTTTCTCCTTTTAAATATTTTCATAAATAATTTTTATACTTTCGCAAAATTCGACACTTTTTTCACTTTTCTTCTTGTATAATAATCGAATACAGAAGAGAAAAAGAGGTGATATTTTGAAGAAAACAAGTTCTACTGTAAGAAAATGTGGCACTGTCACTGTTTCTGTTTATAAAGACACTTCCACTAACCGCCCTATATTTAAAATAAACTCAGACAATGATGAAGTTTTACCAGTTTCTTATGTGATTGAAGATACTTTATATCTTTATTAAAATTTAGGCTGACTTTTGTTGGTCTTTTTTAACGTTCTATAATATCATTTAAAGAATCTATTTTTTTATTTATTCCGTTTTGTATCGCTTGCCTTATCAATCTTTCAAAATGCTCTGGTTCTGGATAATCTTTTTCATCTAAAGCTGCTAATACCAATTTGTCTCTTAAACTATATCTTTGTATTTCGCCAGTTTCTTCATCTTGCACTCTTCCTAAATGATCTAATAATGAACTCATATCCATTTCAAAGCCATTTTGTTTAGCAAAAATGCTAGAAAATGTTAAAGTAGCTCTAGTATTTCCATCTCTAAAAGGATGTATCCTCCATATTCTTGCAATAAATCTAGAAAAGTTTTTAGTTATTTCATCAATTCCTTTTCCTTCCCAATTAAACTCATTCATTTCTTTCATAGTTTCTTCTAATCTTTGCTCTATCTCTTCCGGTCTTGAGTATTCTAAGCTTAATCCTGGAATAACAACTTCCGTCTTATATAAAGGTACGGTCCTATATTCCCCTGCCCAATCAAATATCTCACCAAAAATATGCTTATGAACTCTTCTTAATAATTCCGGATTACATTCTTGATGTATTTCTTTGTCCGCATTTATTAACTTTACATATCCAATATCTGTTTCTGCTTGCTGTAATTCTTTATAGTCAGTAATTCCTAATAAATTTTTTAAAGTACCATCTTCTAAAACATAAGGATCCTTCATTTTTACCTCTTTCTATATCTCTCTATTACCTTTTTTTGAACCTCTTCTAATTCCATGTTTCCATCTATATATTGTTTTACAAGTTCAATTACCTCTTTAGAAGGCATTTCATTACTGGCAATTGATATTCCAAAAGCATTTTTTGCAATTCTCTTTCTTTCTTCTTTACTTGTATCTTTTATTAAATAACTCATTTCTTACCTCAAAAATCCATTTATAATTTCTTGTTCTGCCTCTTCTTCAGAAAGTCCTAATGTCATTAATTTTGTTATTTGCTCCCCTGCAATTTTTCCTATTGCTGCTTCATGTATTAAATTTGCATCAACATTATTTGCTGTAACTTCTGGTGTTGCAGTAACAATAGCATTATCCTGAATTATAGCATCACATTCACTATGTGAGAAACATTTTGCATTTCCATATATTTTAGAAATGAAATATTGTTTTGAATTATCTGCCGCCACTGATCTTGATGTAACATGTGTACTAGAATCATCTCCATTTAATTCTACATCAAATATTGTTTTTGCAAACTGTTCACCATGTGTCATTATTTTTTCTGTTACTACAAAATTAGCACCTTCTTCAAGTACCCCTTTTGTTTCTCTTATTGTAGAGTCTACTCCCTTTATTTGAACACTATCCATCTCTAAAGAACTTCCTTTCTTTAGATAAACTTCAGTCACTGGATTTAATATTCTTTTTCCTGTACCTTCTCCTTCTCCATAATGCTTCTCTACATACTTTACTTTTGCACCTTCCTCTAAGAAAAATCTATGAATTCCATCATGCCTTGAATCTTTGTGGTGGTCATTATGTATTCCACAACCAGCTACTATAAATACATTTGCATTTTTACCGATATAGAAATCATTATATACAACATCTTTTAATCCACTTTCAGTAATTATTACTGGTATATGAACTAATTCAAATTTAGTGTTTTCTTTAACATATATATTAATACCTGGTTTATCTGTTTTCGTTACTATATTTACATTTTCAGTTACTTTTCTTTCTATTCCTTGTCCATTTTTTCTAATGTTATAAGCTCCTTCTTTTATCTTATCAAGCTTTGTTATCTCTCCTAGAACTCCCTCATCAACATTATTTAATAATTCATCATTTAATTTTGTATCTGACATTTTACTTTTCACCTTCCTTCTTTATCTTGCAACACTTAACAGTAGGTTTTATGGTCTTTTCTAGTATTTCTTTACTACTTCCTATTTCTTCTATTTTTCCTCTCTTCATTAATATTACTTCATCTGCAATATTTAAAATTCTCTCTTGATGTGAAATTATTAATGTAGTTCCTTGTACTAATTCTCTCATATTTTCAAAAACTTCGATTAAGTTATTAAAACTCCATAAATCAATTCCCGCTTCTGGTTCATCAAATATAGTAAGTTTTGAATTTCTT
The DNA here is from genome assembly GCA_944392525.1 of uncultured Clostridia bacterium. The sequence continues at coordinate 2,501 of CALXXB010000046.1, forward strand.
AATACTACAGTTGCAATCTCTATTCTTTTTAATTCTCCACCAGATAAAGAACCATTTACTTCTCTATCTACATATTCTTTGGCACAAAGTCCTACTTGTGATAATACTTCACAAGCTTCTTTTTTAGTTATATATCTCTTAGAAGCTATTTTTAATAAATCATAAACTGTAATCCCCTTAAATTTTACTGGTTGTTGAAATGCAAAACTAATTCCCATTTTTGCTCTTTCATTTATTTCTAAGTTAGTTATATCTTTTCCATCAAATATAATCTTTCCTGAATCTGGCTTTTCTATTCCCATTATCATTTTAACTAGAGTCGATTTTCCTGAACCATTTGGTCCTGTTATTGCTATAAATTTATCTGTTCCTATTTTTAGATTTATATTATTTAGTATTTTCTTATTATCTCTTGTAAAACATACATCCTTTAATTCTAACATATATATCCTCCTTTTTAGTCGTTTTTGTTTTTCTTTAATCTATTTTTTGCAGTTACTTTTACACATTTTCTACACTTTTCGCTATTAGCGTCATAACCACAATCTAAATCTCCTAAATTTAAAACTTCTGTAATATATTTATCAAGCTTTAAAGCTGTATTCTCAGATACTACATGCTTCATTGCTTTTGCTTCCTCCATTGCTTGTTTTTTATCTATCTCTAAGACCTCTACCAAAAACATTTCTAATATATCTTGTCTTTTTATTATTCCTACTGCTAAGTTTTCTCCTTCTTCTGTCAACGATATATTACCATATGCTTCATAATTGGCTAGTCCCATTTCTTTTAGTGTATTAATTCCTTTATTTACACTCGGTTTAGTTATTTTTAATTTATTTGCAATATCAGTTACTCTTACTTTTTTATTGTTTTTTTCTAAAAGATAAATTGTTTTTAAATATTCTTCTTGGGAACCAGTTAGTTTCATAGCTTCCTCCTTTTTGTTAGCTCACGCTAACATTTTACTATGGATGGTTAATTTTGTCAACACTAACTGTTATTTTATTTATAAATTTTTAAATATTTTTAAAAATAAGCAAGAAACACTTATCTTTACCATCTCAAACTTCAATTAAATCTTTTATTTGTTCAAACTTGCTATCACCTATCCCACTTACCTCTTTTATTTCTTCTATCGTTTTGAATTTTCCATTTTCTTCTCTATAATTTATTATTTTATTTGCTGTTGATTCGCCTATTCCTGGTAAAGTGTCTAATTCTTCTCTAGTTGCTGTATTTATATTTACTTTACCACTTATCTTATTTCCTACATTATTATTGTTTTGAATAGTATCGTTACTACCAATAATATAGCTAGCATTTTCTTCTTTCTGATTCGCTTCTTCTTTAGTTGGTATATATATCTTCATTCCATCTTTTAAAAGAGATGCTAAATTAACATCTTTCATATAAGCATCATCAGTTAATCCTCCCGCAGCTTCTATTGCATCTGCCACCCTACTATTATATTCTAATTCTACAATTCCCTCATTTCTTACTGCACCTGATACATGTACTACTATTTTTGTATTTTCTTCTGAAATTTCATTGGTTTCTTTTTCTATTTTATTTTCTTCAACCTCTAAGCCTTGTTCTTCAATATTAAATTCATCATTTGTTTTCATTATATACGCATAATAACCAATTCCTAAAGTTATAATAGAAATTATTATAATTAATAATATTTTTGGTTTTTTATTAATATATTTCATAATATCACCCTTTTCTTAAATAATCTTTATACTTTTAATACGTTATTTTGTAGTACTTTCGTCTATTTTCTATTGAAAATTTTGTCGAAATATTGTATATTATTAAATTGTAGGGGAATAAGGAGAGCATAAAATGAACATAAAAAAATTTTTTACAGCTTTAATTTTTATATTTTTGATAATCTTTTCAAATACATATGTGAATATAAGTAATGCTGCAGAAGCTCCTTCTATTGATACAGGTAGCGTATACTTGATGGACAGTAGAACGACAAAACCGCTTTATACAAAAAATGAAAACACTAAAATGTATCCTGCAAGCACCACCAAAATTATGACTGCAATACTTACATTAGAAAACTGCGATTTAGATGAGGTAGCAACAGCAAGTTATAGCGCTCTATCAAACATACCAGAAGGTTATACTACAGCTGATATCCAAATAGGTGAACAATTAACTATTGAACAATTATTAGAGCTTTTACTTGTACACTCAGCAAATGATGCTGCAAATGTTCTAGCAGAGTATGTTGGTGGTTCTATAGATAGTTTTGTAAGTATGATGAATACGAAATTAAATGACTTAGGCCTAACAGACACTCATTTTACTAATGCTTATGGATTACATGATGATAACCATTACACTACCGCACATGATTTAGCCTTTCTTATGAAGTATTGCTTACAAAATGAAACTTTTAGAAAAATAAGTGGGCAAGCTTCTTGTGCAATACCTGCAACTAACATGTGGGGTCCAAGGAAATATGATTCTACAAATCAACTTTTAATTGCAGGTGATGAGTACTATTACCAATATGTATTTTCAGGTAAAACAGGCTTTACATCTCAAGCAAAGCATTGTTTAGTAACAGCTGCTTATAATAATGATTTAGAATTAATTTGTGTTGTTCTTGGTAATGATGATAGATTTAATGTTACACGTTCGCTTTACGAATATGCTTTTTCTAATTATGAATTAAAAAATGTTATTAATGAAAATGATGTCGTAACTAATATAACTGTTAACGGAGCCTCAAATAATACAAAAAGTCTAGATTTATTAATTTCTGAAACAATACCTGCATTAGTAGAAACAAATACTGATACAGAATTGACACCTATAATAGATTTAAATGATAATATCTCTGCTCCAATATCACAAGGTGATGTTTTAGGCAAAGTTACTTATTCAATAAATGGAGTAAATTACACAACTAATTTAATTGCATCCCATGATGTTGAAAAATCCAATATTACATCATATCTTGTTTTTGGGCTTGTGGCTATAATTTTTATCTTCATAATTTTGGGAATATTAAATCATAGAAAAAAAGTTAATATAGAAAATCAAATATAAATTAAAAATAACAAAAAATGAATATAAAATAACTTTTTTATAAAGATAAGTTATCTAAATAATAGATAACTTATCTTTATTTAATATTAATTATAATCTCTTCCTAAAATAACTGTTACATCAACCTTACTAGAACTTGAGCTACTTTCTTGAACTTTTCCACTACCTAACGCTTGTTCAATGCCTTCTAAAACAGCATCTCCTATATTCTTTTTGTTCATTATAACTGTCTTTGTTGTTGAGTTTGTAGTTCCAGTTCTTGTTACATTATATCCTGCTTCATCTAAGGCATCTACTGCACGTTGTAAATTACTACTTACTCCTGTTCCATTTATTACTTCCACTTTTATTTCTGATTTACTTTTTGTAGAAATTGTACTTGATGTTGTATTTGTTGCATTAGTTGGATTTGTAGTGCTTTCTTCATCTGTTGTTTCTTCTTCATCCTTATCTCTGTCATAAAATAATTCTTGTACTAATTCTGCTGTTTTTTCTTCATCATGGATATAAACCCATGTTCCTGAGGCATTTTTGTTTGTACTTACTCCAGGTAACGTTGCTGTTAGTAAATTGTCTGTATTAAACTCCACTGCATATGGTATATAATCTTTTATTGCGTTAAAATCAATGTTTGTTATTACATTTTCTTCTGCTACATCTAGGATTTGTCCTATTCTAGTTATATTTTCTACCCTTGCTGTTTGTTTTATTACTGCCATCATAAAATCTCTTTGTGTTCTCATTCTTCCTATATCATTATCACCATATTCTTCAGGATATGATGTACCATCATTATTATGTCTAAAACGTACTAGTTGTTCTGCCTTATCTCCATCAAGGAATTGTTCTCCCGCCTTTAAGTGTATATGTAAATCTTGTGATGTATCATCATAATCCATGTCGATTGGAACATCAAATGTAACGCCTCCAATAGCATCAACTAATTTTATGAACCCTTCTGTTTTAACTATTACATAGTATTGTAAGTTTAATCCTGTTATCTCATTTACTTCATCTAGAACATCCTGAGGATCCTTTTTCCTACTATATATTGAATTAATCTTTTCATATGCTGTTGCTTTTGCTGGATTATTTCCTGTATATGTATCTCTTGGTATAGATAATAATGTTGCCTTCTGCGTATTCGGATTATATGACGCAACCATTATTGTATCCGTAAGAAGTGCTCCTTCTTCATCTGTACTTATTCCTAATACCAAGCATTTAAATTCGTCTAAATTTTTTCTAGTATCTTCATTATGTCCCATTGTTGTTGCTAATATTCCTGTTAGTCCTCCACCATTTTTATGTACTTTATATGCAAAAACACCTCCAGCAACTAATAGTAGTAATAAAATTATTAATAAGACTTTTTTCCATTTCTTTTTCTTCTTTTTAGTATTTGGATTTTGTTTTGTTTTTACTTTAGTTGCCTTTTTTGAATTCCCTTTTTTATTTTCTCTTTTGTTTTTATTATTTTCTTTCAAAATACTCAACTCCTAAAATTTTCATGATAAAAGTATAGCAAAATTTATTACATAATGCAACAAATAAAGACATTTTTTTAGAAAAATACATTAAGAATATTGTATTCCATCATTGCTTTTGCTAAGTATGTTTGGTTTATAGTTTCATTTAATCCTCCATCTGGATTAAATGTTATTATTAAGCCAACTATTAACAACACTACATACGTTATTAGTAATCCTCTCAATAATCCATAAACAATTCCTCCAGCTTTATTTGCCTGTTTTAAAATTGGTAATTCTGCAACCCAGTTTGCTATTGCACTTATAAATACTAGAACTATTCTTAATATTATAAATAATATTATGATTGTTGCACCATATATTATATTCATAGACAAACTTCTTGATGTTTCTGAAATTGCTCCACTTTGAATATCTCCAATTATACTGTTTGTCACTACTTGTGTATCATCATTTCCTACTATTTCTTCTAATTTTGTTTCTATTGCTCCTTGTAAACTTTCATCTATTTCTGTTGAATTTATTATTAAACTTCCTATTGGTCTATATAATATAAAAGCAATAACTAAAGCCACAACAAAAGCAACTAAATGTATTCCTAAAGATACTAATCCTTTCCTGTATCCTAAAAATACTGATACTAAAATAAATAAAATAATAATACCATCAATTATAATCCCCATAACAAACTCCTATAAATTAATAATCTCTATTTTGTCTCTATAAATAATTCCTGCAATAGAATCTGATACAACAATGCTTGTTATTTCTTGATTAGCTACATACCTTTTCACAAGCCAGCCACCTGTATTTATAAATTCTATTTCAGTTCCTAAATTTAACGCAATTATACTTCCATTTGTGTAAATTTCTTTAGCAACATAATTTACCGTATATTGTTTTGTTTCCTTATTATCTATATTTACTATATTTACCACTGAATCTGCAGTAAATAATCCTGATGATTTTTCTTCAATATAACACATATTATTTTCCAAATCTATTGATTGGAATGTTATTTTTTTATCACTACTATCTACTAATGTATTTTCTTGTTCATCTTCTATTTCTGTTATAGAATCTGTATACATACAAACCAATTTACCTCTATCTTGGTATTTTACATTTGTAATCAATTTTCCTGTTTCACTTGTATATGTTTTTTCTAATGAATCTTCCGTCTGTCCTTTTTCTGCTTTATCTATTGACATTATTCTTATTGATGATTGTATCATTGTTCCTGATGTATCAACTTCTGCAATTGCTAAATATTTATTATCATTTGATACACTTACATCTACTGCTCTTGTAAATGCTAAGAATATAGTAAACATTTCTTTTCCTTCTGGATTATACATTTTTATAACTGTTTTATTACTTGTCCCTGTGATTAGAACTGCTACATATCCATTCTTATTCACATATATTTGAGAAATATTTCCATCCACTTGCGCTTCCCAAGAAATATTTTTATCTTCTAATAAATATAATTTTTGTCCTTTATTTTCTGCTATTGCTAAAAATCTATTTGCAGAGCTAAATATTGGATTTGATATTTGGATATCTAGTGACGCTTCTTCATTTCCTGTATTTCCATAGATAGTAAATTTTGTTTGATTTAATATTCCAATATATCTATTAAAAGCATATATATTTCCTGTTTGCTCTTCATTTAGTTCTATTGTTGCAGCCGTATCTTGTTCTATTTCTTTTCTAAATATATTTTTATCTATCCATTCACGAGTTTGTTTATTAGATAAATACAAGCCAATAATTACTATTATGGCTACTACAATAATAACAACTATAGTTGTTATTATTATTTTCTTTTTATTTACTTTTTTAACAACCCCTTCTTCTGCTTCTTTCCATATATCCTTCATAATATTTCTCCTTAGTTTTTGTGTTTATATTTTACTATAAAACATAATAAAAAGCAAGAAATTTCTTGCTTTCTATTAATATAAAACTTAAATAAATTTACATTATATAGCTACTTCTAAATAACAGTCATATGACATCTAGAAGTTTCAATCTTTACATCGTCACCATAAGTTCTAGTGGTTAAAACTAAATAATAATATCCTTCATCTGAACTAATTACATTTTGTATAGTAATTATAATCCTATTTCCACTAGACATAGCAAAAGCTCTACTACTTGCTAATACTCCATCTCCCGTTGCGGTTGATGCTTTATATATTTTATATGAAGTAATATCACTTATATTATCTAATCCTATTGTTATTTTGATTGTTTCTCCAGCGTTAGCAGTTAATGTAGATGGAATTGATGCCTCATACCAAACAGCAAATAAAGTCATATCTTGTGTTGGATATATAACTTGTCCTGGTTGATAAGGTGTTCCATATCCTGTACTAGCAGTATTCCAATTTACAAAAGCATGAGTTGTACCTCCAGATGGTCTATCTGCTAATTTAACTGAACCTCCTCCAGATGTAGAACCTAGATAGTTCATATAAGTTTGTACATATTGTGGATTTATACTGCCACCTGCACCATTCAAATTATAACTTACAGTTACATTATTATAATAAGAAGCATAATATGTTTTGTTAGTTGTTGTTGATATTGTGTTACTTGATTCTATTTGTTCATTAGCACTACTTGAAGTACTCCATCCTCTAAATGTATATCCATTTGCATAACTTAATGTTCCTAAATCTATAATTGCTGGTTGAGTTCTTCCATTATAATATCCATATGCTGTTCCATATGCATAACTTATTTGATTATAGTAATATCTTTTTGTTATTGTTATATCATTTTTGTATATTGCATAATATGTTGCTGGTGATGCTGTTGTTGGCGTCATACCATTTGTTGCAGTACTTGAAGTTGATACAAACGCATAATTTGTGTCTCCTGGTCCAGAACTTGATGTTACACTACTTGGTATTGATACCGTTCCGTCGTATTGATTTATTGAATAAGAGTTAGATATATATGTCCTTGTTCCATTTGATGTCGCATATGTTGAATTGTATCCTCCATAATAATTAAATCTTACTGATATCGTTCTTTCATATACTGCATATAATGTCGTTTGTGAAGTACTAC
>CALXXB010000047.1 GCA_944392525.1 uncultured Clostridia bacterium
CCTTCAGGGACAGGTAAAAGCTATAGAGCTCAAATGGTAGCTAGTGAAAAAAATATTAATTTTATAATAGATGATGGATTACTTATAAAAGATAATGAAGTAATTGCAGGAGAGTCAGCAAAGAAAGCAGAGACAAAAGTAGCAACTGTAAGACATGCTTTATTTTACGAGGAGAAAGAAAGAGAGCCAATAATAAAAGCTTTAAAAAAATATAAAGCAGATAAAATATTAATATTAGGTACTTCTGATGGAATGGTACAAAAAATTGCAGCGAACTTAGGCCTTCCAGAAGTTTCTGACACAACATATATTACAGACGTTGCAACAGAACAAGAAATGAAAACAGCAAGAAGAATAAGAGTAACAGAAGGAAAACATGTAATACCAGTACCAACATTTGAAATAAAAAAAGATTTTTCAGGATATTTATTAGACCCTCTTCAAATATTTAAATCAAAAGGAAAAGGAGAAAAACCATATATTTCAGAAAAGTCTATAATAAGACCTACATTTAGTTATTTAGGTAAATTTACAATATCTGATTTAGTATTTAGACAAATACTAGAATATTTAGCGACACAAACACCAGCAATACATAAAATACTAAGAACAAGAGTAGAAAATTACGGTGAAGGTGCTAAAATTTATATGGAAGTTAGTATTGTTTATGGTTTTAATGTAGTACAAGGATTAAAAGATTTTAGAGAAAAAGCTAAGAAAGAAATAGAAAAATTAACAGCAATGAATGTGGTAGAACTAGAAGTTGTTGCAAAAAATATCTATGTACCACAAGATGGGGAGGTAAATTAAATGTCTTTTATAGTTGCAATTGATGGACCGGCAGGAAGCGGAAAGGGAACAATTACAGAGATTGTAAGCAAAAAATTAGGTTTAACAAATATAGGGTCAGGAGCAGCATATAGAAGTGTAGCTTTAGCTGCTATTCAAAATAATATACCTGTAACTGATACTAAAGGGATAATAGGTTTATTAGATAAAATAAAAATAGAATTTAGGAAAGTAAATGACAAAGACTTAATATATTTAAATGGAGAAGATGTAACAACTAGAGTTAGAGAAAAAGATGTTGCAACAACTGTATCAACAGTTTCTTCAATAAAAGAAGTAAGATTTAAGTTAAATGATATTTTTAGAGCACAAGCTGAATCTCAAGATGTAATAATGGAAGGAAGAGACATAGGAACTTATGTGTTTCCTCATGCGGATGTTAAAATATTTTTAGATGCTAGTTTAGAGGAAAGAGTAAGAAGAAGAATAAAGCAAAATGAAGAACTAGGAATTGAAATGTCGTATAAAGAAATAGAAAAAAATATGAAGCAAAGAGATAAAGATGATAGAGAAAGAGAAATAGGAGCTTTAAAGAAAGCAGAAGATGCTATCTATATAGATTCTAGTAATATGACTATAGAAGAAGTGGCAGATGAAATAATAGATATAATAAATAAGAAAAGAGCATAAGGAGAATTGTTATGAGTAAGATAAAAAGTGGATTTAAAGAAATTGTTAAATTTATAGTTAGAGGAGCTTTATATATATGGTTTAAGCTAGTTTATAGAATGGAAATAAACGGTATAGAAAATATTCCAAAAGAAGGACCAGTTATTTTTTGTGGAAATCATAGAAGTTATATAGACCCTCCTGTAATTGTTGTTACAGCTAAAAGAGATATTAAGTTCTTAGCAAAAGAAGAACTATATGAAAATAAATTTTTAGCATTCCTTGGTTGGGCTTTTGAAGCAATACCTGTAAAAAGAGACGAAAAAGATATAGCAGCAATAAAAAGTTCTTTGAAAGATTTAAAACAAGGGAAATGTATTGCTCTTTTCCCAGAAGGTACTAGAAATGGTTTAGCAAAAGGTGAAAAGGTAAAAGATGGTGTAGCGTTTTTTGCAGTAAGAAGCGGAGCTAAAGTAGTTCCTTGTGGTATTAAAGGAGGAACAAAAGAACTAAGAAAACTTACTATTAATTATGGGAAAGCTTTAGATTATAGTGAATATAAAGGTTCAAAAGACAAAGAAGTTTTAGATAAAATAACTAAAGAAATAATGGATAATATTATAGAGCTTGCTAAATAATAAATAAAGAAGTAGAAAATAAAAAATTCTACTTCTTATTTTTTGCTTAAAACAAGGACTAAAAAAGAGTATAAATATAAAAAACAAACAAAAAGGATAAATAAAAAAAGTAAAATTTCTATATAAGGTATTTACAAATATCTTATATTTTTGATATACTTTATTTGTACAAATGAAACTAAAATATTCAAAAAAATAGTATGTACTTTGAAAAAAGAATAAGAAAAGAGAAAAAAGCTATATTATAATGTATCTTTGTTTAAATTTCTTTTAAGAGGGAAATACTATTAAAAGATATTTTAGTTAAAAACAAACAGTAAAACAATTAGAACAACAAAAAAATAAGCAATAGAAAAGAAATAAAAAAGAACAAAGAAAAAATTAATAAACCAAAAGAAAAAACTAAAATAAACAAATGAGAGGAGAAAGAAAAAGATGAATACAAAATTAAAAAATAACAAAGGTATAACACTTATAGCATTAGTAATTACAATTATAGTTCTACTAATACTAGCAGGTGTATCAATTGCAATGCTAACAGGAGAAAATGGAATACTGACTCAGGCACAAAATTCTAAAGAAGCAACAGAGAATGCAGCAGAAGAAGAAAAAATAAGGTTAGCAACAATGGCAGCAATAGGAGAAAGCTTAGGAGGAGATATAGAACAAGAAGATTTAGAAAAAGAATTAGATGAGTATTTTGGCCAAGATGGATATGAAATAGCTTCAGGAGAAAATGAAGGTAAAGATGGTTTTATAGTGACAATAGACGAGAGTGGAAATCAATATTTTATAGATAAAGATGGAAATGTAAGCCAGATAGTAGCGGGGCCAAGAGTAACACATACAATAAGTCCAGAAGGACAAGTAGCAGAAGTAGAAAAGATAACAATAACTATAAAAGCAGAAGCAACAGAAGGAAGTATAACAGAGATAATAAAACCAGATGGAACAAGTGAAAAAAATGTAACAGAGACAACATATGAAGTAACAGAAAATGGAGATTATAAATTTACAGTAAAACAAAGTAATGGAGGAAGTACAACACATACAGTAACAATAACGACAGGAATAGAAGTAGAGAAGTTTTCAGACATATATACAGAAACGAAAGAATATGAAAAAGATGGAAAAACAGCATGGATACCAAAAGGATTTGCAGTAGGAGTAACAAGTACGATAGACGATATAAATGAAGGATTAGTAATAACAGATAAGATAGATGAAAACCATAAAAGTATAGGAAATGAATTTGTATGGGTGCCAATAGAAAATGAAGAAGAATATATAAGAAATACAAGTTATAAAAATACAGAAGTTTCAACAACAGCATATACAGATACAGGATATTTACCAGATGGAATACAACCAGAAACAGATAATAGCACAAATAATGAAAATGCTGAAAGAAGTGCTGTAACATCTAAAGGAGGATTTTATATCTCAAGATATGAAGCAGGAAAAGAGGAAGAGAATACATTAGTAAGTAAAGCAGGAGCAACAGTATGGAATAATATTTCACAAGCAAATTGTAAAACGACAGCAAAAACATTTATAAATAATGATAATGTAAAAAGTGCATTATGTTCAGGAATACAATGGGATATGACAATGGCATTTGTAAATGAGAAACAAGATGGATTAGGAAATACAATAGAAGTAACAGTTAATAAAGATAGAGGAGGTTCTTCACGAGATGTTTCAGGACAACATAAAGCAGATAGAATGTGTAATATTTTTGACTTGGAAGAAAATTATTATGAATATGTAGCTGAGAAGACTCGTTACTACAACGGTGGCACGCGTCCGTTCGTCCATAGGGGAGGCCCTACCTATCCAGCCTCTGGCCGTAACAGCAGCGTTAGCCCTATTCGGCACTGGGTTCGCTGACGCGGACTGTTCCTTCCGTTTCGTACTTTATGTAATGTAGTACTGAAAGCTAAAGCCGTGTTTGAGGCAAGTAGAATAGTAATTTTAAATAACTAAATATAAAGGGAGGTAGGAGAATTCGTTTAAGGCGGCGAAGGCGCCAATAAGCGAATCTCCTACCGGACTAGTCCTACCGGACTAGTTTATTTTTTTATAAAAATAAACTAGAAAGAAAGGTGGGATTTTTTAATGAGATTTTTAAAAATAATAGAAAAAATAAAATTAGAAAATAAAGACAAAATAGTATTAGCAAGATGTGGAGCATTTGTAGTAGCAATAGGAAATGATGCTAGATTTTTAAGTAAGGTATTTGGTTTAAAGAAAACATGCCAGAAAAAAGAAGTGTGTAAAGTAGGAATACCAGTTACATATACACTTAAATATTTAGAGTTAATAGAAGATAAAGGCTATGGTTATGTATTATATGATTATAGTAAAGAAACAAAAGAACTGGAAGAAAAATGTAAACATAAAGGTATTAATGAAATAGAAGAAATAGAACTTAAGTGTAAATTATGTGAAAATTATAAAGAAGAAATAATAGATATTTTTGAATTATTAAAAATGAAAGAAGAAAAAAATAATGAAGTAGAAAATAATAAGGAATTAGGTAACAATGAATGAAAAAGAAAGTAAATTAAAATTAATACCAAAAGTAGAAGTGTATGTAGAATATGTAATTAATATGATAATAAAGCTTCCTAGAACAGAAAAGTTTAGTATAGGGTCAGAATATAAATTAAGCTTATATAAAATGCTTGAAGAAATAATGTATTTAAATAAAATGGATAAAGCAAGTAATGTATCTGTAATAGCAGTATTAAATAGAATAGATAGTTTACTTATGGTTCAGAGAATATACTTAAGAATAATGGTAAAAAATAAATGGATAGATAAGAAAAAATTTAATACTTCTATGGGGTTAATTTATGAAATAGGAAAAATACTAGGAGGGTTAATTAAGTTTTATGCCAAAAACAATAAGAAATAAGTATTATAAATATTTAAGTTTCGATAGGCTTATGGAAGCACATAAAAAGGCAAGAAGGGGAAAAGGCTTGCGAGACGAAATAATATTATTTAATTTAAAACAAGAAGAATATATAATGTACTTGTTAGAGTCTTTGGGAAAAAAGACATATAAACATGGAGGATATAGTACATTTTATGTGACAGAGCCTAAAGTACGTAAGATAGAAAAATCAAGATACATAGATAGAGTAGTACATAGATGGTTAGTAGATAATTTTTTAGAACCATATTTTGTACCTACATTTATTAATACTTCATACGCTTGTTTAAAAGGTAGAGGCATGCATAAAGCATGTTTAGATGTGCAAAAGGCAATGAAACATTGTAAAAATATTTGGGGTTCTTATTATATATTAAAAATGGATGTTACAAAATATTTTGAAAACATAGATAAAAGAACATTACTTGGTATTTTGGAAAGAAAAATATTAGATAAAGACTTAATGTGGTTAATAAAAGAAATATTATATGCTCAAGAAAAAGAAGTAGGTTTAGAAATAGGAAATTATACATCACAACTATTTGCAAATATATATTTAAATGAATTAGATCAGTATGTGAAAAAAGAATTAGGTATTAAATATTACTTTCGTTACATGGATGATGCTGTTTTATTTTTTAAAAATAAGGAAGAAGCTAAATATTGCTTAGAAAAGATAAAAAAATTTCTTCTTTCAAAATTAGAACTTTGTTTAAATAGAAAAACACAAATATTTAAAAATACACAAGGAGTAAATTTTTGTGGTTATAAAATAAATGAATATAGACTAAAGATACGAGATAAAGGAAAAAGAAAACTAAAGAAAAAAATTAAGAAGTTAAAATGTTTAGTAAAGAATGGGGAGATTAGTAGTCTAGAAGCTAGAAAATATTTAGCAGGGCATATTGGTTATATAAAAATTGCAGATACATATAACTTAGAAAATAAACTGTTTTATAGAGAAAATTAATAGTAAAAATTAGGGATAAATCGGAAGCTCTTATAACACGAACAATCCGTTCGTCAATAGGGGAGGCAATTCCAATAGTAACAATACCAATCCAGCCTCTAACCGTAACAACAACAAAGGGATAGCCAACACGAACAATTCCTTCCGTTTCGTACTCTAATACATATTCCAGATTATATATTTTAAGGAATATATACAGTGAAGGTATTAGTATTAAAGAGATTTATTCCTTCCAAATATGGTAAAAAAGAATCAGTAAAATAGGTATTAGTAGAAATTTTATATTTTGAATATACTTATTTTACATTATATTTATAAATAGAGGTTTTAGATGAATGAGTGTTTTATAATAGGAAAAATAATATCTGAAATAAAATTTGATTTTGTGATAGGAAAAGAAGAATATTTTAGTAAAAAAGAAAATATTTCAGTAGTTAGATTTTGTTTGGAATTACTAGATAAAAATAAAATTTGTGTAATTGGTTATAATTCTATTGCTGACTTTTGTTATCAAAAATTAAAAACTAATGATTATATTCTTATAGAAGGAAATATTAATACAAAAGGAAATGTAGAAATGAAAAATGTAGACATATATAAAGAATTTTAAATGTGTGAAATATATGTATTTAATCGTATTAGTTAGTTTAAAATGACAGAAAATTTTTATACTTTTACAGTTGAAAAAATTGAAAATTATGTTTTAATATATATGCAATTAGAAATATTTATAAAAGAATTATCAAAATTATTTGGAAAAAGAATAAAGAAAATAATATTATATGGTTCTTATGCAAGAGGAGATTTTAATAAAAATTCTGATATTGATTTAATGATATTAACAGATTTGGACGATGAAGAATTGAAAAAATATAGAATTAAAGTAAGAGAAATTGCATTGATATAGAATATGATAATGATGTTATAATTTCACCTTTGCTTAGAAATATAAATAAATACAATGAAAGAATAGATATAGTACCTTTTTATATAAATGTTAATAAAAAAGGAATACTTTTAAAGGAATAAAAAATTAGTATTAAAAAATAATAAAAAATTGTAGAATTTTCTTGACAATTTATTTTTTTACATTTATAATATTACTTATAAGTAATAAAACAAAGGAGAAAAAACATGAAGTATTTTTAAGGAGAGATAAATTTGAATTCAAATGATAACTTGTTGGCAATGCTAGAAGTCCTAAAATTACATGGAGTAAATTATACAGAACAGTTCTATAAAGACCTTTGCAAATTAGTAAAAACAGACGTAAATAAATTTATAAAAGATTTTTCACGTGATTTTAGTAGGATGAGTTATAAAAAACATAATAGATATGAAGAATTAAGTTTAAATTCTGATCAAAAGAAAAGGATAGATGGAAAATCTTTGTATAGATATGAGTATAGAAATTCTTCAAATCTTAGGTGTATATATATAATAGAAGATGAATATAATAATATTACTTTATTAAAAGCATTTAATGAAGATAAAGGAAAAATTAAAGGGAAGGGTTCTTATAATTTTAACATAGAGCAAGCAATAAGAATATATATTTCAAATTTATAAGAAGGTGATAGGTATGAAAAATACAAGTAAGAATGTGCAAAAAAATAGAGAAATAAGTAAAGAAGTAGAAGAAATCTTAGAATTAAATGAAATTTTTTATTCTATTTCTAAAATGATTATAGAATATAGAAGAGAAAATAACATTACTCAAAGTAAATTAGCTAATATGTTAGATGTAAATCAAACGATGATATCTAAAATAGAAAGTGGGAAATACAATCCAACAGTAAAACAGATATATAAGATTTCAAGGAAATTAACAGGAAAGGCAGATATGTTTAAAGATACTTTAAGAGAGATACTTAGAAATTTAGAAGATGAAGAATATGTCATAAGTGCTTATTTAAGACAAGATAATAATATTGGAAATGAATATATATATACTAATTCATATGAAAATTTGGAAGAAAATAGAAATATAATATATATAAAAGAATATTATAATAATGTTAGAGGAGAAAAAATAAATGGAAGATATGAAAACAAATATACAATTAGTGGATAATTATATAAAAGAGTATGATTTAAAATTAAAAAAGAGAATATTAGAAAATACAAAAATAAAGTTGGGAATTTCTATAATATTTGGGATTGTAAATATAAAAGAAGAGGATAATAAAAAAATTGCACAAGTAAACATGGAATATAATTTAGATTTGATTGAAAATGAAAAAGAAAATGTTGGAGAAATTCATTTAATTATGCAAGCTCTATTTGTTGCAGAGAAAACGGCTTCAAATAAGGAAATAGAAGAAGAATTAAAGTATAAAGGCGCACCATTGTTATCACAAATAATTGCATCATATATAATGAATAATACGGCATTAAGTGAAATTCAAACTATAAAACTTCCTTTGATAGATTTTAATGAGTTTTTTGAAAATGCAAAAAAGGAAAAATAAAATAGAAAAAAGAAAAAATAAGAAACATAAAATTGCAGGAAAATCAAGCTTTAGAAAGATTTTTTTGGGAAGAATACTATTGACAAAAAGTATAAAAAGATATATAATAATTGGGATTTAAAGGAGACTTTAGGTCCTTTTTTGCGGGCTTAAGGAAAGAGATTTTAGTAAAAAGAGGGGTAAGAGATGAACAACAAAAATATAAGAAATATCGCAATAATAGCACACGTAGATCACGGAAAAACAACATTAGTAGATGCAATGCTTAAACAAAGCCATGTATTTAGAGAAAATGAACAAGTAGCAGAAAGAATAATGGACTCAAATGATTTGGAAAAGGAAAGAGGAATAACAATTCTATCTAAAAATACAGCTGTAATGTATAATGGTGTAAAAATAAATATAGTAGATACACCAGGACATGCTGATTTTGGTGGAGAAGTAGAAAGAGTACTAAAAACAGTTGATGGAGTACTTTTATTAGTTGATGCTTTTGAAGGAGCAATGCCACAAACAAGAGAAGTTTTAAAGAAATCATTAGCATTAGGATTAAAACCAATAGTAGTAATAAATAAAATAGATAGACCTGGTGCAACACCTGAAAAAGTTGTTGACCAAGTAATTGAATTATTTATAGAATTAGATGCATCTGATGAACAATTAGAATTCCCAGTTGTATATGCATCAGCAAAAAACGGAATTGCTAAAATGAATCTAGAAGATGAAAGCGATAATTTACATTGTTTATTTGAAACAATAATAAATACAATAGATGCACCAAATTGTGATGAGGATGGTCCTGCACAAATGCTAGTATCAAACATAGATTATGATGACTATGTAGGAAGAATAGCAGTAGGAAGAGTAGAACGTGGTTCAATGAAAGTAGGAATGCCAGTTTCAATATGTGGTAGAGAAGATAAAATAACACAAGGAAAAATAGCAAAAGTATATACACATCAAGGACTAGATAAAGTAGAAGTAGAAGAAGGAACAGCAGGAGACATAATAGAACTTGCAGGAATACCTGATATAAATATAGGAGATACAATTTGTGACTTAAATCATCCTGAAAAAATACCATTTGTAGATATAGATGAACCAACAGTATCTATGACATTTAGTGTAAACAATGG
>CALXXB010000048.1 GCA_944392525.1 uncultured Clostridia bacterium
GTTACAGAAGAAAGATTTACAATTGCTCCACCATTTGGCATATAAGGTAAAACTTCTTGAGACATATTCCAACTACCTTTTATATTAATATCAAAATGGAAATCTCTAATTTCATCACTAGTCTCTAAGAATGGTGTTAATTTTGCAACACCTGCATTATTAACTAAAATATCTATTTGCTTATATTTTTCTACAACCTTTTCTACACATTCTTTTATTCTCGCTTTATCTCTAATGTCTACTAAATATCCTTCTACATCTTTACCTTCTTGTTTTAATTTACTTACTGTCTCTTCTATTTTATCTGAATAATCAAATATTATAACTTTTGCTCCATATTTCAAAAATGTCTTTACAATTCCTAATCCATTTCCCATAGCTCCACCTGTTACTATAGCAACTTTGTTTTCCAATTTCATAATTACATCTCCTTTCTTTTTTTCCATTTTATCATTTGTTATATTTTATAACAATATATTTTTAATTTTTACTATTTAATTTTTTGTTTCTACTCTTCTGAAACCTCTTCAGGCATATTCTCATATAGAGGTATTATAAAATTTAGTTCTGAATCTACTGTATCAGATGCTTCATAAATATCTTTCATATTAGAAGCCTCAGATGTTGGTGCAAGTAAGTTTTGCATGTATTGGTGTTCATATAAGCCCTCTTGTTTTACAACATCAAACTTTTGTAGATATAAAGTATTTTGTCCTTCATTTATATATCCTTCTTTCATAAACTCTATTCCACCAATAATCGCTTTTTCTAAACTATCCCATCCTTGTTCATATGCATAATTTGCTGCACTTTCTAATATTTCGTCTCTAGAATTTCCTATAGCATTTATATTAAATGGATTATAAACTATTGCTCCATTATATTCATATCCTTTAGATAAAGTAGTTCCATCTCTTCCTTGTTCTTGTATTAATCTTGAAGCTATAAAATATGGGTCTAAATTAGAATTCTTACCCGCTTCTATTAAAGCTTCCGAAACATTGTCTCCTTCTAAAAAAGAACCATCTGTAATTTCTTTTAACCCTTCTGCTGTCTGAGCTCCATCTACATAGTTTAGTTCTTTAAATTGAAATATATTGTCATCATTTAAAATATTTCTAGGATCCATTTTATATCCTATAGCTTTATCAGAAGCACACATCCAAGTTCCATTATCAAATCTTTTATCTTTATCTATCTCACATTTCCAGTCATCAGGATAACTTGATGAATCCGGAACTAAGTTTAATGGATATGTTCTAGTATCAGAATGACCTTCATTTTCAATTACTTCATTCCAATCTAGCTTAGTATAAAATAAAGTAAAAGTCCAATTAGGATGTTCTTCTAATAAATTATCTATTAATTCCTTATATCCTGGATATTTAGATTCATTTAAGTTTTCTCCATCATAATCTACATATTTTTGTTTTCTACTTTCTTCAACTATCATCTGAACTCCTATTGATATTATTATTAGAACTACTACCGCTATTATAAAATTCTTTACTTTTTTAGGATTTTCCTTAATTACTTTTACCGCTTTTCTTATTAAATTATTTTCTCTGTTCATATTATTATAATTAAAACTTTTCATGATTTTTATTATAACATAAATATAATTTTTTTAAACTTATTTATAATTTTTTCATACAAAATTTACAATATAACAAGTATAAAATAAAAAATAAACCTGCATATTAGTTTCCTAATATACAGGTTCTTTTATTATTCAATTGGAATAAATTTCTTTTCTGGAAGTTCTTTTTTGTCCTCTTTTTTAGGTACTTCAAGTGTTAAAGTTCCATTTCTAAATTTAGCTTTTATATCTTCTTCTTTTACATTGTCACCAACATAGAAGCTTCTTGAACATTCTCCAGTATATCTTTCTTTACGTACATATTTTCCTTTTTCATTATCATCCTCTGATTTATCTACTTTTGCATGTACTGTTAAATATCCATCTTGTATTTCAATTTTTATTCCGTCTTTTTCATATCCTGGTAAATCAATATCAATTAGGTATTTGTCTTTTTTCTCCTTAATATCTGTTTTCATTAATTTGCTTTCACCTTCTGTGAAAAATGGATCTCTAAACATTTCATCCCATAAATCAAAATCATGTCTTCTTGGTATCATCATCATAATAATCAACTCCTTCTTAATTTTCATGTGTTGACACCTTTTTAGGTAGCACATAATTTTTATTTAGATTAAAGCGCTTTTATCTTTTTTTCTTTTTACATTTATATTATATATCTAATTTTAGCAAAGTCAATAGGAGAGTGCTAAAATTCACAAAACTTTCACATTTCTTATAAGTCACTTATAATTGACCATTTTAGTGGTTCATTATAAATACAAATTAATACATTTATACAAAATACAGAAGCTTTGTAGTAATAGAAAAAAGACTGAATAAATAGAGCAGATACGATTATAATGTACCTGCTTTATTTTTATATTCTTTCTATTACTTTTTCAAGTTCTACTTCTGCTTTTTTCACGAAAAAATCACTTGTATCAATTGGTAAATTTAATTCTAACATTTTCTTTTTTAAATCCTCTACAGTTCTTAATCCATCTTCATCTATTGTCTCTATTTCTATCAAATTATCTCCATTTCTTACATTTTTTAATACTAAACCGAATCCACCTTTACTATAACATACATCGTCTTCTGCAATCTCCATGATTTCCTTATAACCAATTGCTTCAATAAACCTTTTGCCATCTTCTATATTTAAAATATCACATTCAATCTTTTCTTGTGAAATTATGTTTCCAAATTTATCTATGTTTTTCTTTTTAAAAACTAGAACTTTACATCTTCCTACATTTCTTATTATTATAGCTTCTTTTAATATTTCTCGTACGGATAATTTTTTAATATTCATATCTTTAGGTATTAGATAAATATCTTCTAATGAAAATTTATCTGTGATTTCAAATCCTTCATTTACTAATATTTCTATTACTTTATCAAAATCACCATTTACTTTTACTGTAATTTCATTGTTTTTCTCAACACTCATTTATTTCTCCTTTTTGCTTTTTATATCTTTCTTTAATTTCTTTTATCTTATAATAAATAGTTATAAATTTCAATACTAGAGTTTTTAATACAAAATTGAAAAATAATAAAAAATAGAAATCTTCTAGGAAACTAGAAGATTTCTATTTATTTTTTTCTATATTAAAATGCTTCATTAGCACCTAAGAAGTATACTTCGTATCTATCAAAAGCTACATCTTGGTATCTTGAATCTGTTGGATAATCTACATTAACATATGCTGTTCCACCAGCAGATACTTCTTCATAAGCATCTCCTCTTTCACATCCAACAATCTTATCCCCTTGATAATATGCAACTACTACATTCATACTACTTGTTGCAACATTATTATTGTTCTTTACTTCTACTGCAATTTGACTACCTGTATTATTGCTAGTTACTTCGAAGTTTTCGCATAACATATCCTCTGTCATCCATTCACTTGATAATTGGAAATCAAATTCATAATTTGGATATTGTGAATAATCTTGGCTATATCCCCAAACATAATTTACAACTTCTGAATTTGCTGGAATTGAGAAATATGAAACAAATCCATCTTCTTTTAAAGCAAAACTTCCGTTTGCATCTTTAAATATTACATTTACAGAATCTAAATATACTGGTTCATCATTATTATTAGTAATTTTGAATGCAAAGTCTCCGCTTGCTGTAATTCCTAAAGCTTCTGCTGTAATATTTTCTTTTAATTTATCTGTATTATCTACTTCTGTATTTAAGAAACTATCATCTAAGATATTTTCCTCAGAAGATGAGAAAGAATCTTTAAAAGCTTCTCCTAAATCTCCAATTGTTCTAAATAAGTTTACAAATGTTAAAATTACTAAAACAAGTGTTATTGCAGATAATACAATACCAACAATACTTTGTGCCTTTCTTTTTTTCTTTACTAAAGAAACTATTCCTAGGATTAATCCTACTAATGCTGGTATAAATGCAATCATCCATACAAATGGTACAAATCCTAATACTAGTGATACGATACCTAAAACTAGTGATGCTATTCCCATAATAAACTCCCCTTTCTTATAATATTTGACATTATTATATATTATTAGAGTTTTTTTTACAATATATTTTTTACTATTTTAACTATTTAATATAGAATAGAAATAATATCCCCCTGTAATATTTTGTACTCTATATCCATTTTGCATTAATATTCTACAAGCTATATAACTTCTAAGTCCTGTGCGACAATAAACTAAATATTCTTTGTTTTTATCCAATTCGTCTAATCTATTTCTTAAATCATCTAACGGGATATGAATAGCATTTTCATACGCTCCTTTTACATACTCTTCATCAGTTCTAACATCTAAAACACAGATTTCTTTGTCTTTCTTTAAATCTTTCACTTGGTGCCATGTAACTGTCTTAACTAATCCTTCTATTTGATTTACTATACTATTTCCTAATATATTTACAGGACTTTTAGCTGAAGAAAATGGTGGTGCATAACATAGTTCTAGTTTTTCTAAATCATATGCTGTCATTTTCATCTTTATTGCTGTAGCTAAAATATCACAAATTTTATCTACTCCTTCTTTTCCCCAAACTTGTGCTCCATAAATTTGTCCTGTTGTTCCATTATATAATGCTTTTATAGTTATCATTTTAGCTCCTGGATAATATCCTGCATGTGAGTTCGGAGAAACTATAATTGATTTATAATCTAATTTTTCATGTTTACACATTCTTTCATTTAATCCCGTCATTGCTAAATTATAATCAAAAATCTTTATAATGCTACTTCCAATAGTTCCCTCATAAGTCTCAATTTTTCCTACTATATTATCAGCAACTATTCTTGCTTGTCTATTTGCAGGACCTGCTAAAGGTGTATACGTTCTTTCCTTTGTGATAGAATTGATTACACTCACAGCATCTCCCAAAGCATATATATCTTTATTTTTTGTTTGCATATGTTCGTCTACTAATATTGATTCATTCTTCATACTTATTGTCAATCCTGCATCAGACGCAAGTTTTCCTTCTGGCTTCACGCCTATACATAATACAACAAAATCAGATTCAATTACTCCATTTTCTAAAGTAATCTCTAATTTTTCCCCTTCTTTTATTTCATTTACTCCATTATTTAGTATAATATTTATACCATGTTTTCGTAACTCTCTATGTACAAAACAAGCCATATCCTCATCTAGTGGATTTATTAAATGTGATCCTTTTTGAACGATTGTTATATCTAAATCATGATAATTACTTAAATTCTCTGCCATCTCTACACCAATATATCCACCACCAATTATTGTTACATTTTTTATATCATTATTTTCTATATATTCTTTTATTTCTATAGAGTCTTCTACAGTTCTTAATGTTTTTATTTTTTTACTTTCTAGGTGTTTAAATGGATTAATAGGCTCCGCTCCTGGAGATAAAACTAATTTATCATAAGTCTCTTCATATTTTTCTTCACTATTTAATTTTTTAACTATTATTTTTTTCTCATCTGGTATTATTCTCTCTACCTCTTGTCTTATTCTTACATCTATATTAAATCTTTTATTAAACGACTCTGGCGTTTGTAATAATAAATCCTGTTTTTCTTTTATAACATCACCCACATAATATGGAAGACCACAGTTTGCAAATGAGATATGATTTCCTCTATCTATCATTATGATTTCTGCTTTTTCATCTAATCTTCTGAGCCTTGCAGCTGTAGTTGCTCCACCTGCTACTCCTCCTATAATTATAACTTTCATCTATTCCTCCTAAAATATAAAATAAATTAGTCTAGAAAAATATTCTAAACTAATTTAATAAAATATTTATTTTCATTATTTAATCATACTTAAAATTTCTTCTTTATCAATAACACCTACTGAACGATTAATTTCATTTCCGTTTTTAATAACAACTAATGTAGGTATTGACATTACTTGATATTTTATTGCTACATTTTGTGATTCATCTACATTTACTTTTACAACTTTGATATCATCATTTTCAGCTGCTACTTCATCCACTGTTGGTGATAACATTTTACATGGGCCACACCAATCTGCATAAAAATCTACCAATACAGGTATATTACTTTTTAATACTTCTTGTTCAAAAGTATCATCATTTACTTTTACAACGTTCATACTTTCTTCCTCCTTATTTTCATTTATTATATTTGCCTGCTCACTTCCTATTATTTCTAGCCCTTTTTTATTTATAAATATGCTAGCTATAACAATAACCACAACAAGCAAAGCAAAAATTATAAACCATATTATTTTCTTCTTCATAAACACTCCTTAAAAGAATATCATATAAATTCCCATAATTATCAAAATTATTCCAGAAATCTTTTTAATTATATTATAATGGTTTTTTACAAAATTAAATACTTCTTTTAGCTTTTCTAGTAATGCTGCTGATATTATAAATGGAATTCCCAATCCTACTGAATATACAATCATCAGAAGTACTCCTTTTATCATATCTTGGTTCTTAGCAATTAAAAGTAATGCTGAAGCTAAAAATGTTCCTATACATGGAGTCCAACTAATTGAAAATAGCATTCCAAATATCATTGATTTAATAAAATTTAAATCTTTAGCTTTTTTATTTGCACTCTTTGTTTTATTTAAGAACTTTATTTTTATTAGCTCCATATAGTTTAAACCAAGTAATATTATAATAATACCAAATGCTATTTTAACATATTTGATATTATTACTAATAATTCCACCAAAACTACTTGCAAGTATTGATAAAAGTATAAAAATTATTGTAAATCCTAATACAAATCCTATTGAATTTATTATAGCTTTTGATACTTTTTTATTATCTTCACCAATAAAATATGATATATATATTGGTAACATTGGTAATATACATGGTGAAATAAAACTTGCAAAACCTTCTATAAATGTAAAAACATAGTCCATTATCAATATTTTCCTTTACATATTTTTTAAAATTTCGCAAATGGCATCCACAGCATTTTCTTTATTGTCTTCATTTTGCTCTTTTGCTCTTATTTCCATTTCTTCTTCAGTCAAATCTGTAAAATATTTATTAAATTCGGGAATAATGCTTATTGAATCTAATGGATAACCAGGATGTCTCTTTTTAGATTCAGTATTTACTAAATAGAACTTAGATTTAGCAAAACTATACGTCTTAGTTTCTTCGCCATTGTATATAGCAATTCCATTTACCCATTTAGCTATAAGTTTTCCTCCAAATTCATTTGCCAGATTTTTATAATACTCAATCATTTCTTCATCTGTAAGTGTTTTTCCATTTACTCTTCTTACATGTGTACCTGGTTGTTTATTTTCTGGCACATTTTCAAAAAATAAATTTGTGTCAATTCCTATTGTTATTTTTTTAGCTAATTTTCCGTAAGTTTCTGCTTTTATACAAGCATTTTCTATCGCTGTCTTCCCCGTCTCTTCCACATCAATATTTAATCCTAAATCTTTTAATGTTAAAACTCTAATTCCATGCTCTTCTAATTTTTCCTTATAACTTTTTATTTTAGCTGGATTAGTTGTTGCAAATAATACTTCCATTTCTCCTCCATATTTTAAGAATGCCTACTAAATTATATTTAATAGGCTATCTAAAAATTATTCTTCTACTTCTTTTTTCCATAATCCATGTTTGTTACAATATGCATAAATTGTTGCTCCTTTTATATAAGGGAATCTTACTTCTGCAGCTTGTTCTGGATATAATTTTACTGTTATTTCTTTGTTTTCTTTTACTAGACTAATCCATTCTATATAATGCTCTTTTTCCATAACATGATTTACTTTTACCAATAATTCATCATCTACTTTTTCATAAGTTGGTACATGTTTTTCTACTGCTGCATCTACTGAGTTTGGAACTAATTTTTCCATCGGCTCTCCACAGCATACAATTCCACATCCTTTGCAATTGCAATCTTCAATTACCTTTACAATTGCTCCACATGATTTACATCTTTTTATAACTAATTCGTTTTTCATAATAAACGCCTCCTTTTTCATTTTGAATTATATCATGCTTTTTATATTTTGCATAGCTATTTTATTAATTATCCTAAAGCTATGTCTAAAACCATCATTAAAGCAAAGCCAATTGCTACTCCAATTGTCCCTATATTTGAATGTTCACCTTCTTGTGATTCAGGTATTAATTCTTCAACAACAACATATATCATTGCTCCTGCTGCAAATGATAATAAATATGGTAATATCGGTGTAACTAGCCCTGTTAATAAAATTGTTATTATTGCTGCAATCGGTTCAACTGCTCCTGATAGCATTCCGTAAAGAAATGCTTTTCCTTTAGATCTTCCTTCTGACTCCAATGGCATTGAAATAATTGCTCCCTCTGGGAAATTCTGAATAGCTATCCCAATTGCTAATGTTAACGCTCCTGCCATTGTCATTCCAATAGTTCCATTTGCTGCAGCCGCAAGAACAACGCCAACAGCCATTCCTTCTGGAATATTATGAAGTGTTACTGCAAAAACAAGCATTATTTCATTTTTTAATTTTGTTTTTACTCCTTCTGGCTTTTTACTATTTAAATGCAAATGTGGTATTATCGTATCCAAAATTAGTAAAAATCCTATTCCTAATAAAAAGCCAATTAATGCTGGAAACCATTCAATTTTTCCTTGTTCTACAGCCATATCCATTGATGGTATTAATAAAGACCATACAGATGCTGCCATCATTACTCCTGCTGCAAATCCTAAAAGTAATTTTTGTACTCTTGGTTTTATTTTATTTTTCATAAAGAATACCATTCCTGAACCTAAAGTTGTTCCTAAAAAAGGTATTATTAAACATATTATAATTGGTAATGTTTGTTCCATATTTATCCCTTCTTATTTTATTCTTATTTTATAATTTTATAATTTTATCATTTTTGTAATATTTATCTATAATTTTTCATATAATATTCTTAATGAGATCACTTTTTTAACAAATACTATTGACATTATCCTTCATTCGTAGTAAAATTAATAATGTACTAAACATCGCGGGGTGGAGCAGTTGGCAGCTCGCAGGGCTCATAACCCTGAGGTCGGTGGTTCGAGTCCATCTCCCGCAACCAAA
>CALXXB010000049.1 GCA_944392525.1 uncultured Clostridia bacterium
TAAGAAAGGAAAGGAAGAGTATATAATATGAATAATGAGTTAGAAATAATAAAAAGAAAAGCAGTTCAAATATTTTCTAAAGAAGATTTGGATAGAAAAATAAATAGTGGAAAGAAATTAATAATAAAATTGGGAGCAGACCCATCAAGGCCAGATTTGCATATAGGACATAGTGTGGTTTTGAGAGTGTTAAAAGGCTTCCAAGATATGGGTCATGAGGTTGTCTTTGTTGTTGGAGACTTTACAGGAATGATTGGAGATCCATCAGGAAAGAGCAAAACAAGACCAGCTTTAACATTTGAACAAACAAGAAAATCAGCTAAAAGTTATTTTGAACAAGCAACAAAAATATTAGATAAAAATAAAACAAAAATTGTTTTTAATTCTGAATGGCTATCTAAAATGAATTTTGAAGATGTAATAAAATTAACTAGTAAATATACAGTAGCTAGAATAATGGAAAGAGATGATTTTAAAAATAGGTTTGAAAACAACTTACCGCTTTCTATACATGAGTTATTATATCCTTTAATGCAAGGATATGATTCAGTTCATTTAGATGCAGATATAGAAATTGGTGGAACAGACCAAACGTTTAATTTGTTAGTAGGAAGAGAACTTCAAAAAGATTATGGAGAAGAGCCACAAGTTGTAATGACATTCCCGTTATTAGTAGGTTTAGATGGAAAAGAAAAAATGAGCAAGTCTTTAGATAATTATATAGGACTTACAGATACTCCATTCCAAAAGTTTGAGAAAAGTATGAAAATACCAGATAATGTGTTAAAGGAGTATTTTGAACTTGCAACAGATTTACCAAATGATAAAATTAATGAAATAATGTCTGGAGATATAAGAGAAGCTCATATTGCTTTTGCAAAAGAACTAATAAAAATGTATGATGATATAAATGTTTTTGATGAAGTAAAAGAAAGATATATGAAAATTGCAAAGGGAGAAGTTCCAGAAAATATTGAAGGAATAAAGATTGAAGAAAATGAGATTAATATATGTGATTTATTAATAAAAGTAGGTTTTGCAAATTCTAAAAGTGAAGCTAAAAGAATGATTTTAGGAAATGGTATAAAAATTAACGGAGTAACTGTTACAGATATAAATAAAGTTATTGAGTTTAGTAAAGATGTAGTAATTCAGTTTGGAAAAAATAAATTCAAAAAAATAATTAAATAATATATAAATAAACTAATAGTCAAGGAATTTGATTATTAGTTTATTTTTTATTTTAATAAAATATTAAATACCTATTGACACGGTGTCAGAAAAGTGATATATAATAAATAGAAAATAGTTGACACGGTGTCAGGAGGTAGAGATATGTCAAAAGAAATAGAGGATATAAGAAAAGAAGAAATAATAAAAGCATGTGAAGAACTTTATAAAACAGAAAATTTTAAAGATATAACAATAAAACATATAGGAGAAAAAACTACGTTTTCTAGAACATCAATATATAATTATTTCCAAACAAAGGAAGAAATATTTTTAGCACTTTTCCAAAAAGAATATGAAAGATGGATAGATGATTTAAATAAAATGTATGAACAAAATAATGAACTTTCAAGAGAGATGTTTGCAAAAGAGCTTGCAAATACAATTGAAAAAAGACCTACTTTATTAAAGTTACTTTCTATGAACATGTATGATATGGAAGAAAATAGTAGAATGGAAAATTTAATAGAATTTAAAACAGCTTATGGAAATTCAATAAAAATGGTAAGAAAATGTTTAGATAAATTCTTTAAAACTATGTCTGAAGAAGAAAAGGATGAATTTATATTCTTATTTTTCCCACTTATGTATGGAATTTATCCTTATACAGAGGTAACAAATAAACAAAAAGAAGCAATGGAAAAAGGAGATGTTCCATTTAAATATTTATCTATTTATGAAATTACATATAAAGGAATTTTAAGATTATTAAAATAAATTTATAAAGGAGTGATTTTTATGTCTAAAAATTTAGTTGCATATTTTTCATGTACAGGGACAACAAAGGAACTAGCAGAAAAGTTAGTAAAAGTAACAGGTGGAGATTTATTCGAAATAAAACCAAAAGAAGAATACACAGCTTCTGATTTAAATTGGAGAGATAAAAGTAGTCGTTCATATTTGGAAATGAATGATAAATCTTCTAGACCGGAAATTTCGGATAAGGTAGATAATATGGAAGATTATGACACGGTATTTTTAGGATTTCCAATTTGGTGGTATACAGCACCAAGAATAATAAATACATTTTTAGAGTCTTATAATTTTTCAAATAAGAAAATAATAGTTTTTTGTACATCAGGAGGAAGTGGCTTGGGCAATACTATTTCAGATTTAAAACCATTTTGCTCAAATGATGCGAAATGGTTAGAAGGAAAAAGATTTTCTAGTAATGTAAGTGCTTCTGAATTAGAAGAATGGGTAAATAGTTTAAAGGAGTGAAAATTATGAAAATAGTAATATTAACAGGAAGTTATAATTTACATGGAACATCAAATAGTTTAGTAGATGAGTTTATAAGAGGAGCTGAAGAAAATAATAATGAAATTATAAGATTTGATACAGCTCATTTAGATATACATCCATGTATTGGTTGTAATCATTGCGGAATGGACGGAGATTGCGTATTTAAAGATGATATGGTTAAAATATTAGATGCAATAGAAGATGCAGATATGTTAGTTCTTGCAACACCAGTTTATTATTTTGCAATGACAGCTCCACTTAAAAGTGCAATAGACAGATTTTATTCTAGAACTGGTAGAATAAGTAGCAAGAGATTAAGAACAGCATATATAATGACTTGTTGGAATACAGATGATTCAACAGTAGAACCATTAATAGTACATTATAAAAAATTAGTTAGTTATATGCATTATAAAGATGAAGGTATGATTGTTGGAAAAGGTTGTGGAACAGTAGGAATGATGCCAGAGCATTTTTATAAAGATGCATATGAGTTAGGAAAGAAGATTAAATAAAAATATGAAAGGAGAATTTTTATGCAAAAAAATATAGGTTCAAAATTAGCATTATATCCAATGCCATTATTAGTAATAGGAACAATGGTAGAAGGAAAACCAAATTGGCTTTTAGCAGGTCATAGTGGAATTATAGGACATGATAGAGTAATGGTAAGTTTAGTTAAAACTCATTATACAAATAAAGGAATTAAAGAAACAAAAAACTTATCTATTAATATAGTTAGTGAGGAAATGCTTGAAAAAGCAGATTATGTAGGTAGTGTAAGTGGAAGTAAGCAAGATAAGTCAAATGTATTTGAATATTATATTGGTGATGCAGGAGCACCAATAATAAATAATGCACCAGTTGTTATGGAATGTAAAGTAGAAGATAATTATGAAACAGAGACTTTTGATAATTTTATTATGAGCATAGCAAACACTTATGTACAAGAAGAAAATTTAGATGAAAAAGGGAAAATAGATTATACGAAATTTAGTCCAGTATTATTTGAATTTCCAAGCTACACATATTTAAGAACTGGAGATACAATTGGAAATTGTTTAAAATTAGATAAAGATGTTAATTAAAAGGTGGTAAGATTATGGCATATACAAAATTAGGAAATACTGATATAGAAGTATCAAGATTATGCATGGGATGTATGAGTTTTGGAGATCCAGCAAGTAATATGCATGCTTGGACATTAAATCCAGAAGAAACAGAAAAAATTATAAAGAAGTCTTTAGATTTAGGAATAAACTTCTTTGATACAGCAAATTGCTATTCAGCAGGAACAAGTGAAGAATATTTAGGAAGAGCATTAAAAAATAATATATCAAGAGATAAAGTTGTTATTGCTACAAAAGTATATTTTAATGAAGGTCATTTGTCCAAAGAAGCAATACCAAGAGAAGTTGAAGGTTCATTAAAAAGACTTGGAACAGATTATATTGATTTACTAATTATCCATAGATTTGATTACACAACTCCAATAGAAGAAACAATGGAAGCACTAGATAAGGTTGTTAAATCAGGAAAAGTAAGAGCAATTGGAGCATCAGCTATGTATGGATATCAATTCTTAAAAATGCAATATATAGCAGAAAAGAATAATTGGACAAAATTTGTATCAATGCAAAATCATTATAATTTACTTTATAGAGAAGATGAAAGAGAGTTAATTCCAATATGTGATGATATGAATGTATCAAGAACATCTTATAGTCCACTAGCAGGAGGAAGACTTTCTCGTCCTACATGGTCAGCAGATACATTAAGAAGTAAAACAGATAAAGCAGCAGCAAATAAATATGACTCTACAAAAGATATGGATATGGAAATAGTAAAAAGAGTAGATGAGCTTGCTAAAAAGAAAAATGTATCAATGACACAAATAGCTTTAGCTTGGCAACTTGCAAAAGGGGTAGCATCTCCAATAATTGGAGTAACAAAAGAAAAATATTTAGATGACGCAGTAGGAACATTTGATGTAAAATTATCAAAAGAAGATATTGATTATTTAGAAGAAATGTATGTACCTCATAAGGTAGTAGGTGCATTATAATAATTAAAATTTAAGGAGGGGTTATTATGAGTTTTACAATTAATATTTATTATACAGGAAAAGATGGTTCAGCAAAGAAATTTGCAGAAGAAATGGTAGAAAAAGGAGTTGTGGAAAGAGTAAGAGCCGAAGAAGGTAATGAAAAATATGAATATTTCTTTCCAATGGATGACCCTGAAACAGTACTTTTAATTGACAGATGGAAAAGTGAAGAAGCTTTAAATGAACATCATAAATCTCCAATGATGAAAGAAATAGCAGAACTTAGGGATAAATACCATCTTCACATGAAAGTAGAGCAATTTGTTGAAAAGTAAGAGAGATTATATGATTAGAAAATCATAACTATCATTAATTTGGTAGTTATGATTTTTTTCTATGAGCATATTCACTTTTTATTATAGAATCAATTTCTTCAGGAGTTTCTTTACAGCCGTTATTTAGCCATAATTTAATAATACTATTTAATCCGGTTTTAAAGAATTCAATATGATATTCTATAAACTTATCATCAAAAAATTCTTTTGATAAATTCGTATCATATTTAAAAATAGAATGTTTATTATCATAGCCAAGTTTAAAATAAGTTTTATAAAATAATTGATTATCTTTTATGTGATGAAATAATTTTAAGAAATTATTACTATTATACTTATTAGTCGTTTCATCTTCATATAAAGTTTCAACTTCTTGTTCTAATTTTTCTTTTACTTTATCTGCTAAATCATATACATCTAAATAATTAGCATAAAAAGTAGAACGGTTTAAATGTGAAATTTTACAAATATCTGTAACAGATATTTGATACAATTCTTTTGTTTGTAATAATTCGACAAAGATTTTTTCAATCTTTTCTTGTGATTCTCTTCTTCTTTTATTATTTGGTGTGTTCATAAATACCTCCAATTATCCCAACAAATATCCATAAATTGATGATTGTTTTTTAAAATTTTCTACATTATACTATAAATAAAGAAAAACAACAACTGTTGGAATAAAGAAAGGAGGAATTTATATGGCAAGCCTAAAAGATGCAAACAAAAAAATAGAAGATACTGTTGTATCAGGATACAAGAAAATAGAAAATGGAGTTGTTTCAGGATATAAAAAGATTGAAGACAAATTTGTTGATAAGTTTTTGAAAAAAGATGGAGAAACAATAGAAGAAGCAAAAGAAAGATTAAAAAGGGAGCAAGAGGAATTAGCTAAAAAGAATGAAGAGATAAGAAAAAATGGAGGAAAATAAAATGAAGAAAGAAACTTTATTAGAAATTATATTTGGAACAATCGGAGGATTAGTATTTGCAGTAGGAATGTGCATGTGTTTAATTCCAGAATGGAATATGTTTACTACAGGAGTCGTAGTAAGTATTATGGGATTTGTAATTCTGTTATGTATAATTCCAATATATAGATCTAATCATCCTAAAAAAGAGTATGCTCCTATTAATTGGTCAATAGTTTTTACTTGGATTATTGGAATTGCTGGAGCATTACTTATGGGATTTGGAATGAGTAGAATTATGAGTGGAACGCCTACTCATACAGATATGATAGTAGGAATGAGTTGTGGAGTTATAGGACTACTTATTTGTGTTCTTGTTTATCCAGTTTATTCTTATATAAATAGAAAAGAGAATTAATAATAATGAAAAAAATTAATTCTAAAAATAAAAGTTTTAAAA
This sequence comes from uncultured Clostridia bacterium, assembly GCA_944392525.1. The sequence goes on from CALXXB010000049.1 coordinate 6,226, forward strand.
AATTAAAAATATTGATGAAAAAGATAACTGTCGGAAAAGATTATTTTTTAGTATTAGAAAAAATGATTTTAGGGGTTATATCACATTCTTCTTTTATAAGAAGGGAGCGTAAAACCCACTACCTTTAGGTGGTTGGTAGTTCACTAACACATACAACAGGATTTGATGTTAATGAATTAAAAAGTAAATGAATGAAAAAGTTTAAATAATCGGATTGATGGTATTTGGGATGGAGAGAAAATAATTTCTAAGCAATGGATTGAAGATTTGACAAAAGTTCAATTTGATAGACCATCAGGTTCAGCAAATTATGGATATCAATGGTGGATAAGAAATTTTGGAGATAATAATTATTCAACTTTTTTTGTACAAGGACATTTCGAACAATATATTTTCTAGACCAGATTTGGGCTTAGTTGTATCAATTACTAGTTACTATGAAGGAAGCTAAAGTGTGTATTGGCAAATAATGAATAATATTGTAAATGCTTGTCAGTAAAATAAAATTGCTAATATGATTAAATTGAAAGAAAAAGATAATTGCTTATAAAAAAGTATATGGAATTATCTTTTTTTGTTTTTTAAAATTCTTATAAAATTTAATTTTAAAGTAATTGATTTTGTTTTTTTCAAGTAGTATAATTTTAAAAATAGATAGGGAGAAAAAGAAAATTGATTAGATTATTTTATATTAAAAATAGATTAAAAAATAAAAAATTAATAAATGAAAATGATGATAAAATTTTAAATAAATATAAAGAAATATCAAAACTATCAAAGCAAGATATAATGACAAAATTAAATTCAAATGAAGAAAAAGGACTTACGTCAAAAGAAGCAAATAAAAGGTTAGAAGAGAATGGAGAAAATATAGTAGTAAAAGAAAAGAAACACTCTTGGTTTTATTTTTTCATAAATTCATTTGAAGATAAATTTATACTTATACTTGTAATACTTGCAATTATAAATGAACTAGTTTCAGATGATAGTATTGGAACAATAATAATTTTAGCAATAGGATTTGTAAGTGCGATGATTAAATTTGCCCAAAACTATTCTACATATAAATTTAATGAGTCTTTAAAGGATAAAATGTTTTCAACTGCCACTGTAGTAAGAGATGGAAAAGAAAAGGTGGTAAGAGTAGAAAATGTAGTAAAAGGAGATATCATACACCTAAATGCTGGTGCAATAATACCTGCAGATGTAATGATAATAGAAAATAAGGACTTATTTTTAAATCAGTCAGTATTTACAGGAGAAAGTGTGCCAGTTGAAAAATTTGCACAAACTAATGATACAAATGAGATTTTTTCAATTTCTAATATAAGTTTAATGGGAACAAGTGTTATAAGTGGAAATGCAACAGCAATTGTAATTAATACTGGATTTTCTACATACTTAGGAGAAATGGGCAAAAAGATTGATTCAAAAAGAGAATTAACTAACTTTGAAAAAGGAATGAACAACATAACTAAATTACTTATTAGATATATGGTTATAGTGTCTATAGCAGTATTTGTAATTTATGCGTTTATCCGTAAAGATATGTTAGAAGCACTTTTATTTGCATTATCAGTTGCAGTTGGAATTACTCCAACAATGCTACCAATGATTGTAAATGTAAATTTAACTAAAGGTACTAAATCACTTGCTAAGAAAAAAACATTAGTAAAAAACATTAACTCTATTCAAAACTTAGGTGCAATAGATGTATTATGTACTGATAAAACAGGAACACTTACATTAGATAAAATTGTATTACAAAAATATATAAATGTAGAAGGAAAAGAAGATTTATCAATTTTAGAATATGCATATATTAATAGCTATTATGGAACAGGTATGAAGAACTTAATAGATAGAGCAGTTATAACTTTTGGAAATAGCCATGATATAAAATCTAAAATAGAAGATTATGAAAAAATAGATGAAATACCTTTTGATTATACAAGAAAGAAAATGAGTGTAGTTGTAAAACATAATGAGCATTATAGAATGATAACAAAAGGAGCACTTGAAGAAGTATTAAAAGGTTGTAATAATGTAAAAATAAGTGGAGAACATAAGTCATTAACTCAGGAGCTTATAGATAATATAAATAAAAATGCTATGGAATTAGAAAAACAGGGAATGCAAGTAATTGCGTTAGCTTCAAAACGTGATAATAAAGCAATTACAGATGAAAATGATATGGCATTTATTGGCTTTGTTGCATTTTTAGACCCACCTAAAAAAGAGGTTAAATCAACAATAAAGAAACTTAAGAAATATGGAGTTACTACAAAGATATTAACAGGTGATAATGCTTATACTACAGAGAACATATGTAAATTAGTTGGAATATCTAATGATAAAGTCCTACTTGGCAGTGATATAGATAAAATGTCTGAAGAAGACTTGGCAAAGCAAGTTGAAGAAGTAAATGTATTTGCTAGAATGAATCCACTTCAAAAAGAAAAAATAATTACAATATTAAAGAGAAACGGCCATGTAGTAGGTTATATGGGAGATGGAGTAAATGATGCACCTTCACTACATAATGCAGATGTAGGAATTTGTGTTGATACTGCAACAGATATAGCAAAAGAAGCAAGTGATATAATACTTCTAGAAAAAAGTTTGAATGTAATATATGATGGAGTTATAGAAGGAAGAAAAGTATATGGAAATATTATAAAATATATGAAGATGGCACTAAGTTCAGACTTTGGAGATGTATTTAGTATATTTATTGCAAGTATATTTTTACCATTTTTACCTTTACTTCCAATTCAAATGTTAATACAAGACTTTTTATATGACTTTTCACAAATAGCAATTCCTTATGATAATGTAGATGAAGA
>CALXXB010000050.1 GCA_944392525.1 uncultured Clostridia bacterium
AATAAAACATCTGGATTTCCAAATAGACTTTGTGCAAGTAATACTTTTACCTTATCTTTTGCTTCTATTTCTCTCATATATTTATAGTGATCTTCTGGAACTATCCCTAAATCATTTAAAAGTTTTGCTGCATCTGAATCGGCGTTCCAACCATCAAGTTCTGCAAATCTTTCCTCTAGTTTTGCCGCTTCCATTCCATCTTCTTCTGAAAAATCAGGTTTTGCATATATAGCTTCTTTAGCTTTCATAATATCATATAATTCTTTATTACCCATAATAACAGTATCTATAACTGTATAATCTTCAAAAGCATAGTGGTCTTGTTTTAATACTGATATTCTTTCTCCTTTATCAATACTTACATCACCTTTACTTGGTTCTATCTCTCCAGAAAGAACTTTTAGAAAGGTAGATTTTCCAGCTCCATTAGCACCTATAATTCCGTAACAATTTCCTTTTCCAAAACTAATATTGACATCTTCAAATAATACTCTCTTACCAAATCTTACAGTTACATTATTTGCTACTAACATCTTTTCTCCTCCTAATTTTTTATCGTTGGTATTATACAATATTTTCCTGTTTTTTTCAAGTGATAATTTTAGGGACGGACCTATTTTGTCTCATTTTTAAATGAGATTTTTTAGATCCGTCCCCTTTTCCTTATATATTAATCATCAAATAATAATTTTATTCCCCATAATCCTGATAATCCAACTAATCCATATACAATTCTAGAAATTATTGTCATATCACCAAATATAGTTGCTACTAAATCAAAATTGAATAATGCTATTAATCCCCAGTTAAGAGCTCCAATTATAATTAGTACTAATGCAATTTTGTCAACAACCTTCATTTTATTTCCTCCTTTAGCTTAAATTTTTTCATTATCCTTATTATGTGAATTTTTTCAAAAATTATTCATTTTGTTGAATTTTTTTATTTTATGTGATATTTTGTAGTAAAGAATTAGAGGTGATTATTTTTGAGAAGAGATTCTGCGCGTACGCGTAATCGAAGGAAAAAGAAAAATATTGATACTGATTACCCTAAAGTACATAAAATTTTAATTTCTACTGTTGCTTGTTTACTTGTTTTCTTTATTATAATTGCTATTTTTTATTATTTTAAAAATAGGAATGATTATCAAAATTTAGTCGAAACTTCAAAACAAGAAATTGAACAAGAAAACCAAGAGAAACAAAATGATTCTTCGGAGAAAGAGGAAGAAGAGCCTGTAGATGTAACTTTTACTTTATCTGCTATTGGAGATATTATGTGTCATAATACTCAATATATAGATGCTTATAATGAAGATGCAGATACCTATGATTTTTCTTATGTTTTTGATAATATTAGTTTTTATACAAAGACAGCAGATATATGTGTCGGAAATCTTGAAACAACTTTTGCAGGAGAAGAAGTAGGTTACAGTAGTTATCCAACATTTAATACTCCTGACAGTTTAGCATATGAATTAAAAGACATCGGAGTTGATGTTCTTTCTACTGCTGGGAATCACGCATTAGATAAAGGATTTGATGGTTTATCTAGAACAATAGATACATTAAATGCTGCAGATATAGCTCACCTTGGGACATATAAAACAGAAGAAGATCAAAATAAAACTTTGATTAAATATGTTAAAGGAATTAAGATTGCATTTGTAAATTATACCTACGGAACTAACGGAATAACAGTTCCTTCAGATAAACAATTCTGTATTAACTTAATAGATGAAGATTTAATGAAAAAACAAATTGATAGTGCAAAAGAAGAAAATCCTGATATAATAATAGCCTGCATGCATTGGGGAAATGAATATAAAACAACTCAAAACTCTACGCAAAAAGAACTAGCAGACTTTTTATTTCAAAATGGTGTAGACATTATTTTAGGAACACATCCTCATGTATTAGAACCAATGGAAAAGAGGACTGTTACTTTAGATGACGGAACAACAAAGGATGGATTTGTAATTTATTCTTTGGGTAACTTTATAGCAGACCAAAATGCTGAATACACAAGAGACTCAATTATTTTAAATTTAGATATAACAAAACACGTAGATGGAACAATAACAATTGATAATTATCAATATATACCAATTTATATGTATAAAGACTCTACTAAATCAAAACAAAAAATGAAATTATTAGACATCAATAAAACAATTTATAATTATGAAAATTATATAGATACTTCTATTAGCGAAAGTCTTTATAACACTCTAAAAAGTGAATTATCAAAGATTCAAGGTATTTTAGATAAATAAAAAGAAAATGGAAAAATCCATTTTCTTTTTTAATCTAACATATTTCTTCTTTTTAACCACCAAGAAACTAACAATGTAAGTATTACAGAAATAGCAATCATTATAATAAATCCAAAAGGACTATTTTGTAATGGTAAATTAACATTCATTCCCCAGAAACTAGAAATCATGGTTGGTATAGCTAGTATAATTGTAATAGATGTCAATGTTTTCATAACACTATTTAGGTTATTTGAAATAATTGATGCATACGCATCCATTGTTCCATTCAAAATATTGGTATATATTTGTGCCATTTCTATAGCCTGTTTGTTTTCAGTGATTGCATCTTCTAGTATTTCACTATCTTCTTCGTATAATTTGATTATTTTCCCTCTTAGAGTTTTCTCCATTACTAACTCATTTGATTTTAATGATGTTGTAAAATATACTAATCCTTTTTCTAAGTTTAGTAATTTCAAAAGTTCCTTATTCCTCATAGAATTTTTTAATATATATTCAGCAATTTCTGTTTCCTTATTTATTTGTTTTAGATAATTTAAGTAAAAAGATGAATTTAAATATAATATTTGGAAAATAAATCTAGTTTTCTTATATGTTTGAAAATTCTTAATTTTTCTTTTTTCAAAACTTTCAATAATTTTATTTTTCCTTAATGAAACTGTTATAAAAAAATCATCTCTTACGACAATCATTCCTAATGGCATTGTAGCATATATTTCATTTTCTTCTCCCTTTTCTATAATAGGAACATCTACTACAAAAAGGATTGTGTTGTCATCATCTTCCTGATCAATTCTGGCTTTTTCTTCATAATCTAGAGCATCTCTTATAAAGTCTTCTTGTATGCTTATACTCTCACATACTTTTTTTATTTCGTTTTCCGATGGATTTACTAAATTAATCCATGAGCCTTTCTTAAATTCTTTTATTTCTTGGAACTCATTTGTTTCCATATCTGTATTATAAATTTTTAGCAAATCCATCACCCCTTCTTATTTTTCTCCAACACTATTATTTTAGTATGTTTCGGGCGTTTTGTCAATATTATTTTCGTTTTTCAATTTGTTTAAATCACCTTTTAGCGGAATTACTCCCCATCCTTCTAGTTCATCTAAGTATGGTTTATATAAGTCATTTAACACAAAAACTTTCTTTTGTTTATAAAATGCCATCGCAATTTCAACAAACGTATTAGGTCCTATATAGTTTTCAACGCCATTTTTTGGCTCATTAACAGCAAGTAGTATGTCTGTTTCATTTTTACATATTTCGTCAAAATGTTTTAACGAAGCTTCTTTCTTGTCTAAATCTATTATAAATTCTTTTGGCACCACTACTTCATAACCTTTGTTCTTAAGCTTTTTTGCTACTTGAAAGACATTTTCTTTTACTTTCGAACTTCCACTTAAAACTATTCTCATTTGTTTTTTCTCTTTTCTTTTTATTATTAATTATATTTTATATTTTAAATTCATATTTTTCAATAGCAAAATATAGTTTTTCAATTAAAATAATAAAAACTTCCTATTATATAGGAAGTTTCTATTTTGGTGACTCTTCTCGGCTTCGAACCGAGGACCTCCAGATTAAGAGTCTGTTGCTCTACCAACTGAGCTAAAGAGCCATTTATTATAAAATTTATATTACAATGTTTTTTAAAAGCATTGTTCAGACTTTTTTTATTATAGTATTTTTTTTCATAATTGTCAATAGTTAAGACCAATACTTTTTAGTATTGGCCTTTTTATTATCTTTTATGCAGCTGGTTTTTCAGTTGCTTCTGTTGTGGTTGTTACTGGTTCTTCTACTATTGGTGTTTCTGTCGTGGTTGGTGTCGTTGTCTCTACTGTTTGTTCTTGCGTAGAAGAATTAGTTACTGCTCCTGTTCCCCTTCTTACTATTCTTGTCATAGCACTATAAGTATCTCTTGAAAGTAACTCTGTTGAAACTGTTTTTCCGTTTAATAATTTAGTTATATATGTTTCAGTTATTAATCCGTTTGCTCCTTTTTGTTTAACTACTTCTGTTCCTTGTGGTAATGTACTATCATCTATATATTGAGTAGAGTATGGAATAGTAGATACAGTTTTTGTACTAAATTTAAATGTGTATTCATTTTCTTCTTTTATTCCGTAGATTGATATTGTAGCTATTCCTGCATTTGCTGTTGCAACTATTCTTATAGGATATTGTCTAGTATTTTTAAATTTAAAATCTGTTGAACCATAAACTACTGTTGCATCTCTTCCTGCTGGTACATATGAAGTTACAAATTGATGATTTCTTCTTTCAACAATTTCTAAGTTTGCAAGTAAAGCTGCATTATATAATGTTGAAGATATTTGGCAAATACCTCCACCTAAACCATCTACTACTTGACCTGCTTCGTAAATTTTAGCATTTTTATATCCTGCTGCTACTGTTCTTGCGCCTACTACATCATTATATGAGAATGTCTCTCCTGCTAAAAGTACTGTTCCGTTAATCTTTTGGCAAGCAAGTTTTAAGTTTGTTGTTCTATCAACATCACTTACATCGTATCTTGTTGTAAATGTTGATAGTTGGTCAGGGAATGCTTCCTCCCCTAGTTCATCTATAGTTACTTCTGGCTGTGTTATTATTAATGGTATTACATATTCTTCTTTATCTTCTTTTAACATTTCCTTTGCTGCTTCCACATCAAAATCTATACCTTCAACTTCTGGATGTACTTCAAATGGGTCTTTTACTATATAAGCATCTTGTGCTTCTTGATATACCTCTTCATGAATTTTATCAATGTCTATTGGGTCTGGCTCTTTATTTGCAACAGGCATTTCTATTACATCATCACTTGCATTTGGATTATTTAATCTTTCTTTTACTTGCGCAAGTAAACTATCTGTGTCTATTATTATTCCAGCTTTTCCTTTATTTATTATTAATTCATCATCTTCAACAGAATAGCTAGATTCAATCACAACATCGGGTAAATTAATATTCATATCTTCTATTGTTTGTCTTGTTACTTCTTCGTTTAATGTCATCTCTACAGGTATATCCTTTTTAGCAATTAATGCAAATAAAATATCATAATTATTCACAAAAATATTTGAACTTTTTCCGATTGAATAAGCTTTTTCTACTGCTTCATCAATTTTATAATTTACTTCCATTAAAACAGGACTTAGTGTTGTTTCATATTCTCCATGTTTTAATTGTATATCTTTTTCTTTCTTTTCATTATAAACAGCTTCTATTTTTGCTTTTGCCTCTTCCTTTGATAAGCCTGATACGTCTATTTCCGCAATTGAAACTCCATTTACAATATTTTCATTACTAACATTTACTAAAGCAAATATTGTTGATATAAAAAGTCCTACTAAAAGAAGAATTACTATTATTACGCCAATTACTACGTATTTTCTCTTACTTGTTTTCTTTTTATCATTTTCCATCTTGTTCATTTCTTTTTCTTGTTCTTTAGGATTTTCTTCTGACTTTTTGAATTTAGGCTCTGCCTCTTTTTTATTGTTTTTTTGTTCTTCTTTTTTCTTCGTCTTTACTGCTTCAGCTTTTTCTTCATTCTTTTTCTCTTTCTTTTCTTGTTTTTTTACCTTTTCCTGTTCGGCCTTTTTCTCCTTTTCTACTTCTTTTGTTTTTTCCTCTTTCTTATCCATAACTTTTTCTCCCATAAAAATTCCCCTTTTATTTTTTATTTCCCTTTTATATTACCATAAAGCAAATTTTTTTACAATATTTATTTAGCTTTTCTAAATTATTCTAATTGCCTAAAAAACTTGATTTTTCATACCCTTTATATTCATGTTTATTTTTGTTACAAAATTGTAACAAAAACGTAAAGAAAATTTTTAGAAAAATACTTGAACATTGTAGAATTTAATATTATAATGTTAGCAGCAAAAGACAAAAAAGGGAGAGAAATTAAATGGAATTATCAAAAAATATATTCTTTAATACAGACAAATTAGTTGAAAATAGTAAAGTTAAAATCTCATATTTAGGAAAATTATATCAAGAAAACTCAGAAGAAGTATCTATTCACTATGGGTTTGGTTTAAATTGGGATAATGTTAATGATATAAAAATGGAAAAGACAGATTTAGGTTTTCAAGCAGAAATAGAATTATTGGAAGGTGATACTTTTAATTTCTGTTTCAAAAATGGAAATGACGAATGGGATAATAATAATGGTCAAAATTATGTATTTCCATTAGAAAAAGTTCAAACTGAGTTAGTTGTTTTAGATGACGAACCTGTTGCTTTAGGATCTGCTAGAAAATTAAGAAGATCTTATTTATGGAGTAAAAAAGTTCGTTTAGCTGTTTATAAAATAATTACTTATTTACCAAAACTAATTTCAGGAAATTATAAAAGAAAATTAAAAGAAAATCAATAAATTAAAGCGATACATAAGTATCGCTTTTTTTATGTTATAATCCATCCGCCATTTATTGAAATTACTTGCCCTGTTGTATATTTATCTTCTATAAGCCATTCTACACATTTTGAAATATCAGATGCCTCACCAATTGTTCCTAATGGTATTTCTTCTTTTATTTCTTCTAATTCCTCTTCAGAAAATTTTTCATTCATTTTTGTATAAATCATTCCAGGAGCTATTGAATTTACTCTTATATTTGAAGGGCCAAGCTCTTTTGCTAGGGCTTTAGTTAATCCATCCATTCCTGCTTTAGATACGGAATAAATAACTTCTAAAGAACCTCCTACAACTCCCCAAGCAGATGACATATTAATAATTAACCCACTCTTGTTGTGAATCATATTAGGAATAACTTCTTGTGACATTGCAAATGCTGAATATAAATTGGTATTTATTATTTTGCTCCAATCCTCATCTGTTTCATCAGTAAATAGTTTATATTCTGAAATTCCTGCATTATTTATTAAAACATCTATTTTCCCATATTTCTCTAATGTATATTTTGCTAATTTTTTCGCTTCATCTCTTTTTGATACATCTGCTTTTACAATATCTATTTCTATCCCTTCTTGTTCTAATTCTGTTTTTAATTCTTTTGCTGCTTCCTCTGATTTATTATAATTTGCTATTACCTTTAAACCTTTTTTAGCTAATCTTTTTGCTATCTCTCTTCCTATTCCTCTTGATGCTCCTGTTATAATTACTATTTTTTCCATTACTTCCTCCTATATGATTATATAAATTAATTACATCCAATTTCTTTTTCACACAATATAATAGCACAAAACTTGCTATTTATCAAGAAATGAGACAAATGGGGGGACAGGTCTTTTTTGTTTCATTTTCTATAATTGTTAATTTATTATAATGTTTTAATTGAATTTTTTATTTTTTGAAATTAGTATTTGAAAATTTTTTTAATTTGTGATATTGTTTATTAGGAAATTTTAAAACATTATATAGAAAGAAAGGATTGTATTATGGAAAGAGTAGTAAATGAAGAAAAAAGAAAAAAATTTGTAGAATTTGCAGGGAAAAGAGTAAATAATGTATTACATGACATTCAAATATTAGAACCTATGGCTAGAAGCAATTCTTATGATTTTACAAGAAAAGATGTAGATGATATGTTTAATGCTATGCAAGAAACATTAAATGAAGCAAGAGAAGAATTTAACAAAAAATTTGATGAAAAAGCAAGAGCAGAAAAGAAAGTATTTTCTTTTTCAAGTGATATAGAAGAAGTAGTAGTAGATGATAATTCTAACGCTTTAGATTTAGAAACAGAAACAACAAATAATAGTGATATTGATTTTGAATAATAATAAAGCCCTAGTTAAAACTAGGGCTTATTTTTTATTCTACTGCTTTTTGAACTCCTTTTCTCATATCAAATTCATATTTTTTATAAAATGAAATATATAATACAACATATACTGCGGGTAATAACACGATAATTGTAAGCAACAACCATTTAATCTCAGGATTTACCAGCTCTTCATAGCTTTTTCTTGCTTTTGATAATGCATCGTTTCGAAATTTATCTCCGAAAAATTCGTCAGTTTTATAAGTATCACTTGTTTCTATTTCTTCCACTCTTTCATCATAATATTCTTTATAAGATGAAATATTGCTTATACAGGGTATTAAACTCAAAACTGCTAATAATATCCATGTAACGATAATAACCTTTCCCCAATTACTCAAATCAGGATTTTCATGTTCTTTATATTTTTTAGTAAATATTTCTGCAAGCCATTTTATTACAGAAAATATAATAACTACACACTCGAAAAAAATGATAATACTACCTATAGCTATAAAATTTTCTACTATAGGAGCTACAATTGCTGCAATTAATATAAACAAAACCATCCAATAAGTAGAAAAACTTGGCATTCTTTGTATTACTAACATATTATCTCCCCTTTTCATTATCTTATATAGCATATTGTATCATAAAACTAATATAAATAACATACCTACTACAATTATTTTATATATAGAAATTATATTTTGAACAAAATAAAAAAGCCAATAATTAAGAGATACCTCAAAACTAATGACCTTTATTGGAGCCACTTATCCGATTCGAACGGATGACCCTCGCATTACAAGTGCGATGCTCTGGCCAGCTGAGCTAAAGTGGCATATTTGGTGACCCCGACGGGAATCGAACCCATGTCTCCGCCGTGAAAGGGCGATGTCTTAACCGCTTGACCACGGGG